>DATMUX010000707.1:0-5713 GCA_035563695.1 Acidimicrobiia bacterium | reverse complement strand
GGATGGCCGATGCCGAGTCGATCCGGTTCACGACGGCGCAGACCGCCGGGGTCGGCACCGCGTTCGACTGCACGACGCGGATCGGGCCGTTCCGTACCGTCGACCACATGCTCGTGACCGAGTGGGTCCCCGAACGCGTCATGGGGATCGAGCACCTGGGGCTCGTGCGCGGCTGGGGACGGTTCACGCTGCGGCGCCGGCCGCGCAACCGAACTCGGTTCACCTGGAGCGAGGAGCTCGAATTCCCATGGACGCTGGGCGGCCCCGTCGGCGCGCTCGCGGCCAAGCCCGTGCTGCACGCGGTCTGGCGTCGTAACCTGCGGCGCCTGAAGCGACTCGTGGAGACCGGGCGCCCGTGAAGGAGCAACGATGACGAAGCGTGCCGTCAGCGTCGCCGGGATGCAAACGCTCGGCACCGAGCTGTCGCTCGACGTCGCCCGCGAGGCCGACGCGTTGGGCTACTCGTCGTTGTGGGTCGCCGAGGCCAACGCCGCCGAAGGACTCGCGCTCCTCGGGGCGATCAGCCAGGTCGCGCCGCACATCGGTCTCGGAACGGGCGTGCTTGCGTTGCAGTTACGGACTCCCCCGCTGCACGCGATGGCCGCGGCCACGCTGCAGCAGCTCGCGGGCGACCGCGACGTGTTCCTCGGTGTCGGGATCTCGTCGCCCGCGGTCGCCGGACTGTGGCACGGCGCCGGTTACGGTGAGCGGCCGATCGCCCAAACCCGCGAGTTCCTCACGTTGTTGCGCGAGTGCCTCGGAGGCGACACCGTCACCTTTCAGGGCGACTTCTACAACGTCACGAAGTTCCGCCTGGGCCTGAAGCTCGCCCAACGCAGGCCGAAGATCGCGCTGGCTGCGCTGAACAAGCAGATGCTGCGACTCGCGGGCGAGCTCGCGGATGTCGTGCTGCTCAACTACCTGCCGGCCGCCCTCGTCCCGTGGGCCGTCGAGCAGGTGCGGGAAGGCGGCGCCGCGGAGATCTACGCGTACGTGCACTGCGCGGTGACCGACCGCGACCGGTTCGCCGACCTGGCGCGCAAGGACCTCTACAACTACGCCGTCGTCCCGGCGTACGCCGCGCAATTCGGGCGCGCCGGTTACATCGACGAGCTCGAGCACCTGCGCAACCGCCGCGAGGTCGGCGACCGCGACGGTGCGGTTGCTGCGATCAGCGACGAGTTCGTCGACGCCATCCAGATCATGGGCGACGCGCAGCACGTGCGCGCCGCGGTCCAGGGGTATGCCGACAACGGCGTCGACGTGCCGATCGTCTTCGCGCTCCCGTGGGGCGACGACCGCCGCGCCACGGTGAGCGCGACGTTGCGGGCGCTGGCGCCCGAATGAGATCGCCGACGTCTCCGGCTAACGGCCCGCGAACTTCGCCTTGCCCGGACCATTGGCGAGGAACGACTGCACTCCCGTTACGGCGTCCTCGGTCGCGAACACGTCGACGAACGCGTCGCGCTCCATGTCGAGTCCTTGGGCGAGCGGTACACCCAAGCCGTCGTCGATGACGCGCTTGGCGAGACCCATCGCGGCGACCGCGCCCTTCCCGAGCTCGGCGGCCCAATGGAGCGCGGCGTGCTCGACCTCGCTCGGTGCGACCAGCCGGTCGATGAGGCCGATCGCGTGCGCCTCCTCGGCACGCACCTGCCGGCCGCTCCAGATCATCTCCTTCGCCCGGGCCGGCCCGACGAGGCGTGCCAGCCGCTGCGTGCCGCCCGCGCCCGGAATGATGCCGAGCAGGATCTCCGGTTGACCCAGACGCGACGTCTCGCCCGCGACCCGGAGATCGCACACCATCGCGAGCTCGAGCCCGCCCCCGAGCGCGTAGCCGTGGATCGCGGCGATCACCGGGCGCGGGATCGCCGCGACCGCGTCGAACGCCTCCCGAAACGAATGCTCGATCGTCCGCGCCGCGTCCTGCCCGCCGAACTCGGAGATGTCGGCCCCGGCCGCGAAGGCCTTCTCGCCGCCCGCGACGACCACCGCCTTGATCGACGGGTTGGCCGCGACGGCACGGGCGCGGTCGCGCAGTGCAGCGAGCATCGCGCGCGACAACGGGTTCATCGGCGGGCGGTTGAGGCGCAGGAGCACGATGCCCCCGTCGTGTTCCTCGGTGAGGACGGGATCGTCGGCCATGCCGCGACCTTATTGGCTCGACGGGAAGGGCCGCCTCATGCGTCGAGCAGTGCGTCGGCGGCGGAGTAGGGATCGCGCGTCCTCGCCGCGACCTCCTCGACGAGCCGGTCGAACTCCGGTCCGCGGCACATCGCATCGGCCCGCTCGGCGACCTTCGCCGCGACCAGGGCCCGAAGCTCGTCGCGCAGCCGCGTCGCGCGGCGCTCGCGCGCCTCACCCGTCGCTTCGAGATGCGCACGATGCTCCGTCACCGCGGTAAACAGCTCGTCGACGCCCTCGCCGGTGACGGCCACGGTGCACACGATCGGCGGGCGCCACGACCGGCCGGTCGCGAGCTCGAGCATCCCGCGCAGGTCGCTGACCGACTGCTCGACGCCCGGGCGGTCGGCCTTGTTCACGCAGAAGATGTCGGCGATCTCCATGAGCCCGGCCTTCGCCGTCTGCACGGCATCGCCCCAGCCGGGATTGACCACCACGATCGTCGTGTCGGCTTGGCCCGCGACCTCGACTTCGACCTGGCCGACGCCGACCGTCTCGATCACGATCCACGCCTTGCCGACCGCATCGAGCACGCGCACGGCCTGCGGCGTGCTCAGCGCGAGCCCGCCGAGATGCCCGCGCGTCGCCATCGAGCGGATGAAGACCCCGGGGTCGGTGGTGTGGCTCTGCATGCGGACTCGGTCACCGAGGATCGCGCCGCCGCTGAACGGGCTCGTCGGGTCGACCGCGAGCACGCCGACCTCGGCGCCGGTGGCACGGAGCCGGCCGATCAGCTGATCGGTGAGCGTCGACTTCCCGGCACCCGGCGCACCGGTGATCCCGATCGACCACGCATGGCCCGTCCGCGGATGCAGCCGCGCCATCGCGGCGCGCGCACCGTCGCCGCCCTGTTCGGTCAGCGACAGGACTTTCGCGATGGAACGTCGATCGCCCGCGAGCGCGCGCTCGACGAGGGACTCGACCTCCGTCTCCCCCATGCGCCGGGGAAGCTACTCGTCGGCCACGACTTCGGTGACCCCCGGCACGCGGTCCATGATGATCCGCTCCACGCCGGCCTTCAGGGTCATCATCGACACCGGGCAGGTGCCGCATGCGCCCACGAGGGAGACGTGGACCACGCCGTCGTCGTCGATGCCGCGGTAGACGATGTCGCCACCGTCGCTCTGGAGCGCGGGGCGGATCGCCTCGATCGCCTCGAGGACTCCCTCTTCCATGTCGGCGAGCTCGAGTGCCATCGACGACTCCCTGGATAGCGGACCTACGCGGGGACGGCGCCCCGGTCAACACCCCAGTATCGCGCCCCATTCCCCACCGTCTCCCACCCACTCCCCAACCCACCTCCCGAACCTGCGTCGATGTTCCATGCGTCGTATGGAGAATCGACGCAGGTATGCGGGTTTGGGGTTTGCGTTGGGGGGCGGGCGGCGGTCACTCGTCGAGGCGTTCGACGTCGGCGCCGAGGCTCCGCAGCTTGCCCGCAAGGTCGGCGTAGCCCCGGTCGATGTGCTCACCGTCGTGGACGAGTGTCTCGCCGTCGGCGGCGAGACCCGCCAACACCAGCGCGGCTCCCGCCCGCACATCGGACGCCCGGACGGGAGCGCCCGAGAGGCGTTCGACCCCGCGCACGATCGCGTGCCGGCCCTCGGTCCGCACGTCGGCACCCATGCGGGCGAGCTCGTCGACGAACTGGAACCGGCTGTCGTAGACGTTCTCGGTGACGATCGCGGTGCCTTCGGCCGTCGTCATGAGCGCGACGGCGAGCGGCATGAAGTCGGTCGCGAAACCCGGATACGGGAGCGTCGCGACGTCGACGGCGCGCAACCGGCGCGGCCCGCGCGCCCATAATCCGTCGCTGGTCGGCGAGATGCGCATCCCCATCTCGGCCAGCTTCATGACCACCATGTCGAGATGGACGAGCTGGCTGCCGACGAGCTCGATCTCGCCGCCCGCCATCCCGCACGCCATCAACAGGGTGCCGGCCTCGACGCGATCGCACATGATCTCGGAGTCGACACCGTGGAGCTCCTCGACGCCCTGGATCTCGATCGTCGACGTGCCGGCCCCGAGCACGTGCGCACCCATGCGGTCGAGGAACGCGGCCAGGTCGGTGACCTCGGGCTCGCGGGCCGCGTTCTCGATCACCGTGGAGCCCTTCGCGAGCACGGCAGCGCACATGAGGTTCTCGGTGGCGCCAACGCTCGGGAACTCGAGCACCACCCGCGCGCCGTGGAGCAGCTCGGCGCGGGCGACCACATAACCGTGCGCGACCTCGACCTCGGCGCCCATGGCTTCCAGGCCGCGCAGGTGCATATCGACCTTGCGGCTCCCGATGTTGTCGCCCCCGGGGAGCGCGACGCGTGCCTCACCGCACCGTGCCAGCAGCGGGCCGAGCACGTTGAACGATGCGCGCATCCGCGACACCAGCTCGTAGGGGGCTTCGGGTACGAGCTCACCGGTTGCGTCGACGCGCACGGTGTCGGGCGCCGGCCGGTCGACGGTTGCCCCCGCGGCGCGCAACAGGTCCATCATCACGTCGAGATCGCGCACGGTCGGAACGTTGCGCAACGTGGTGATGCCCGGCGCGAGCAACGCGGCGGCCATCTGCTTCAGGCCGGCGTTCTTCGTTGCGCCGGAAAGCTGCACGATGCCTTCGAGGGGGCCGCTCGCCCGAACGCGAAAACGCGTCATGAACGTGCGATGTTACTTGCCCGCGTAGTTCGGCGACCGACCTTCGACGAACGCAGTGATGGCCTCGCGCATGTCGTCCGACCGCAGGCACACCGCTTGCTGCTCCGCTTCTACGACCAGGCCTTCGGCCACGGGCATACGGCCCGCGGCGTCGACCGCTCGCTTCGCGCCCTGCACGGCCAGCGGCGGCTGAGCCGCGATCGCGGTGGCCAGCGTGCGCGCTTCGGTCTCCACCTCGCCGTCGTCGACGAGGCGTTCGCACAACCCGATGCGATACGCCTCGTCGGCGTCGATGCGCGCCGCGGTCCAGATCAACTCCTTGGCCTTCCCGCGACCGACGACGCGCGGCAGGCGCTGCGTGCCGCCGAGGTCGGGAAGGATCCCGTACTTGTGCTCCAACAGGCCGACGGACGCGCCGCGGCCGAACACCCGGATATCGCACGCGAGCGCGAGTTGCAGGCCGGCGCCGAGCGCGTAGCCGCGGACCGCGGCGATCGTGGGGTACCGCGCTTCGGCAAGCCAGCTGTACGACTCCTGGACGCGCAGGATCGACGCGACGCCCGGATCGGCGTGCGTGTCGGCCTCTCCCGGTTCGAGCGGGCTGTCTCCACCTGTGTCCGTGAACACGGTCGTGTCGATGCCCGACGAGAAGGCCCGGCCGTTGCCGATCACGACAAGGGCGCGCAGCTCCGGGTCGTCGCGCATCTCCTTGCCGAACGCGCGCAGCTCGTTCCACATCTGCACGCTGAACGCGTTCAGCTTGTCGGGGCGGTTCAAGCGCAGCCAGCCCACGTAGCCGTCGCGCGCGAACTCGATGGTCTCGTAGCTCATGCGCGCACCGTATCGTCCGCCGCACGGGCCGCACAGCCGAACCGGACGA
>DATMUX010000706.1:0-6311 GCA_035563695.1 Acidimicrobiia bacterium | reverse complement strand
GGCGCCACTCGCGTGCGGGCCAGCATGTCGCGCACGAGCTCCGGGACCAGCGGCGACAGCGCGCCCGACGCCGTGAGCGTCGCACTGAGTCCGGGGACGATCGGCGCGGGCGGCCGACGCGTCCACTCCGTGAGCTGGGCGAGCAACGTACGGACCACGGAGAGGTCGAGCGTGCGCGACATCCCGGCCTCCTCGATGACCTGCGCGATCGCGTCCTCCGGCTCGTGGACGCCGGCCGCCTCCCAGTCGACCGTGGCATCGAACCCGATGATGGCGCCGCGTTCGAGGTGCGCGATCGGGGTGCAGATCAGCGGGACGAGCGGTTGATCCAGGAGCCGGCTGACAGTGCGGCCGATGCGCCGGGCCTTGCCGAGCTGGCGCCGGAGATCGTCGTCGAACACTTCGATGCGCCCGCGGCCCAGGCGCTTCGCGCGGTACGCCGCGATGTCGGCGTTCGACAACAGCTGGTCGGCCGACACGGGGTCCTCGCCGTGCGCGCTCGCGATGCCGATGCTCGCGCCGACCAACACCTCGTGCCCGTGGACGTCGTACGGCTCACTGAGCGTCGCGAGCATCCGTTCCGCGAGCGCGATCGCCTGCTCGGCTCGGTCGAGGTTGCTGCAGCACACCACGAACTCGTCGCCGCCGAGTCGCACGCACACGTCCCCGCCGCGTACCGACCCGCGCAGCCGCTGCGCGACGTTCACGAGCAGCTGGTCGCCGGCCGCGTGGCCGAGCGTGTCGTTCACGCGTTTGAACCCGTCGAGATCGATGAACAACAACGCGACGCATCCACCCCCGCGCCGCGTGCGCGCCAACCCCGCTTGTAGCTCCTCGACTAGCAGCGCCCGGCTTCCCAATCCGGTGAGCCGGTCGTGGGTCGCGTCGTATTCGAGGCGCTCCTCGAGCCGCTTCCGGTCGGTGACGTCCTCCAAGGTCCCGAGGAACCCCGTGACGCGTCCCTCGGCGTCGCGCAACGGCACCGCGCGCGCGCTGACCCAGCGCACGACCGCGCCGTCATCACCCACGACCCGCAGCTCGGCCGAGCACGGCACGTCGGTATCGGCCGCACGCCGGAGACGCTCGCGCATCACCGCGAGATCGTCGTCGTCGAACACGTCGCTCCAGCCCGCACCGAGCGCCGTCTCGTTCGTGCGCCCGGTGAGCCGCGCGAACGCGGGGTTCACGAAGGTGCAGCGATCACGCGTGTCGAGCTCGAAGATCCCGGTCGGGCTCTCGCCGACCAGCGAGCGCCAGCGCGCCTCGCGCTCGAACACCGTCTCGTCGACGGCACGCACGAGCACGCCCTGGACCTCGGGGTGGTCGTACAGGTTGCGGAAGCCGAGCCGCATCGTGTGCCACCCGTCGAGATCGTTGTGGACGCGCACGCGCACCTCGACGTCGACATCCGGCGCCGATCGGCAGCGCTCGAGCGCGTCGCCGACCGCTTGGTGGTCGTCGGGATGGATCCAATCGGCCAGGCGCGTGGTGAGGTCGTCGGCGCGTGCGAACCCGGCGCGCAGACCCAGTGGACCGAGCACCATCCGCGGCCGCAGATCGGCGTCGAGGATCGCGACCGCCTCGGAGAGCGCGACCACGATCTCGGGGTCGCGCACGTCGAGCGGCGCGGCCGGCGCGACCGAGGACGGGTGTCGGGGTGCCCCGGCCATCGAGCATGCATCGGCACGCAGCCTCCGTCGCCTTATAGCGTCATGCGTCACCGCCGCGGCGCCCGCCTCGGCCCGGAAGGAGGCCGCATGACCGCCACGTTCACCTCCCCGAACGACCTGCTCGGGGCCGCCGGCGCCGACGTCGGGGTCACGGACTGGATCACCGTGACCCAGGACCAGATCGACAAGTTCGCCGAGGCGACCCTCGACAACCAGTGGATCCATGTCGACACCGAGCGAGCCAAGGCCGGGCCCTTCGGCGCCCCGATCGCGCACGGCTACCTGACGATGTCGTTCGCCTCGCACTTCCTCATGCAGCTCGTGCAGGTCGGCGGCATCGCGATGGGCATCAACTACGGCGTCGACAAGGTGCGGTTCCCGGCGCCGGTGCCGGTCGGCTCCCGGCTGCGCGGCCACGGCCAGATCCTCGACGCCAAGGAGGTGCCCGGCGGCGTGCAGGCGACGACGCGCATCACGATCGAGATCGAGGGCTCCGAGCGGCCCGCGGCCGTCGTCGACACCGTCTCGCGCTACATCGCGTCATGACCGGCGCACTCGACGCATTCCGGCTCGACGGCAAGGTCGCGATCGTGACGGGCGCGGGCCGGGGCATCGGCGCCGCGATCGCGCGCACGTTCGCCGACGCGGGCGCCGACGTACTGCTCGCGGCCCGGACCCAGGAGCAGCTCGACGAGGTGGCCGCCGACGTGCGCGGCCTCGGAAGGCGCGCGGTCGTCGTGCCGTGCGACGTGAACGACAACGGCGCGGTGGAAGGCCTCGTCGCCGCGGCGGCCGCCGAGCTCGGCCGCATCGACATCGTCGTGAACAACGCGGGCGGCACCATGCCGCGTCCGTTCCTCGACACGAGTCCCGGCTTCTTCGAGCGGTCGTTCCACTTCAACGTGACCTCGGCGTTCGTGCTCTCGAAGGCGGCCGCGCCGCACCTCCTGGCATCGGGCGACGGCGCGATCGTCAACATCTCCTCCGCGATCGGGCGGCTGCGAGACCGCGGCTTCGTCGCCTACGGCACCGCCAAGGCCGCGCTCGCGCACATGACCCGGCTCGTCGCGGCGGATCTGGCGCCGAAGGTGCGGGTCAACGGCATCGCCGTGGGATCGATCGCGACGAGCGCGCTCGAGATCGTGCTCGAGAACCCCGCGATCCGCGCCGAGATGGTCCGGCGCACCCCGATGAAGCGTCTCGGCCGGCCCGAGGACATCGCCCTGTGCGCGCTCTATCTCGCGTCGCCGGCGAGCGCGTTCGTGACCGGCAAGCTCGTCGAGGTCGACGGCGGTCTCGAAGAGGCCAACCTCGAGCTCGGGCTCCCGGACCTCTGACCGGCCGGATCGGCTCGGCAGTCAGCCGTCGAGGAGGTGCCGGATCGCGTCCGGGAGCTCGAAGCCGTTCTCGCCGCGGGCCCACGGCACCGCGGCCACGACCGCGTCGACGTCGATGGGTCCGTACACGTGCGGGAAGTCGCCCGCGAACTCGTCGGCTGACGGTTCCCACCGCAGGGGGCTCGCCAGGAGGTTCGGGTCGATGCACAACAGCACGAGGTCGGGAACGTCGCGGTAGAACCAATCGGCGACGTGCGTGACCTGCGTCGGCAGCGAGCAGTGCACGAACCCCTCGCGCTCGAAGCCCGCCGGCGTGTACGTGCCGGCGGCCCGCGCCGCCTCCCATTCTCCGGCGGTCGTGATGTGCAGGATGAGACGCGTCACGGCGCCGCAGCCTAGGTGGAGCGGCCGGGCAGGTTGCGGGTCGGAGCGAGGCGCCCGCCCGGCCGCGTCGAGAGGCGAGACTCAGCCCCGGCTTGCGTCGACGCCGTTCGAGTCGGGACTGGGGTGCTCGGATTCGGAGCCGTGGTGCTCGGACTCGGAGCTCGATGACTCGTGTGCGTGCTTGTCGACCGAGACGTCCTTGCTCGATCCTTCGCGGCCTTCCTTGTGGACCTTGACGACCGTCGACGAATGCGCGCGCGTTGTCGCGAACGCGGGACCGGCCGCGATCGTCGCGCCGACGGGGACAGTGAGGCCGAATGCGGCGGTGAGGGCGATCTTGTGATGCATGGGGGGTTCCTCCGGGAGCGGACGCCGTCCTTCGGGCGTACACGCACCCTCGCGGAACGCGGGTAAGAGGCGGCCCTCCGTCGGGCAACCGCTCGCGAAGGAAAGGCTCCGGATTGGGTTAAGGGCGCGTCACGAAACCGGGTGCGAGAGGGCGAGCGCGTTCTCCCGCATGACGAGCCGCACCTCGTCGCCCGAGAACCCGGCGAGATCGTCGACGAACGACTTGGGATCGGCGAGCCCCTCCGCGTGCGGGTAGTCGGAGCCGAAGATGACGCGTTGCGCTCCCAGCTCGTCGCGCAGCTCCCGCAGGTCGTCCTCGTAGTACGGCGATACCCACACGTGCTCGCGCACCTGCTCGACGGGATCGACGTGCTCGTACGCACCCGGCACTTGCCCGTACGACTTCTTCAGCGCCTTCAGCAGCAGCGGCATCCACTCGGAGCCACTCTCGATCGTCGCGACGCGCAGGTTCGGGAAACGGCGGATCACACCGTGACACACGAGCGCCGCGATCGTGTCGTAGATCGGGCGGTGTCCGCCGGTGACACTCCGGAACGGATCGTTGCGGAACGCCTGGAAGTCGCCGGCTCCACCCCATTCGTCGGCGTAGCGGTTGTAGCCCGCATCGCCCGAGTGATAGGCGACCGCGATACCCGCTTCCGCCAGGCGCGCCCACATACCGTCGTATATCGGGTCGCCGGGCGAGCGCGAGAATCCGGGCCCGCGCACGGGTCCCGCGCGCATGACGACGACGCGCGCGCCGCGTTCGAGCGCGTACTCTACCTCCTGCTCGGCGCGCGCCGGGTTCTGGAGCGCGACGTACGGCGCCGCGTAGATGCGGCCGAGATAGTCGAAGGTCCAGTCGTCGTGCATCCACTCGTTGAACGCGTGGAACACGTCGTGGAGTGCGTCGGGATCGTGTAGCAGCGCTTCTTCGACGCCGACGCCGAGCGTCGGGAACATGAAGCAGCCGGCCATGCCCTGCGCGTCCATGAGCTTCACGCGCGCCGCCGGCTCCCGGTACGCGGGACTGATCGGCTCGAGCTCGCCGAACGCGGCGCGGATGTCGTCGCCGGCCTGCTTGCCCCGGAAGTACTGGTCGAGGCATCCGGGCCGCGCAACCGGATCGAAGGTGGGGTTCGGGATGAACCGGAACACCTTGTTGTCGACGATCATCCGCGGCTTGCCGTCGATCGTCGCCCACTGCACGAGCTTCTCGCGGCCCTTCGGGAGGTGCCGGATGAAGGCGTCGGTCGCCTCGTAGTAGTGGTTGTCGGCGTCGAAGACGTCGAAGTCGACCGTCCCCATGGAGACCTCCCGAAACTAGAACCTCGTTCTACTCTAGCTCCCCCACCGTTTTGGCGACACTCGGTGATCGCAGCGTGCATCCGATGTCGCCAAAACGGTCAAGCGTCGAACGGTCAAGCGTCGTTCCCGCCGGCCGCCGCGATCCGCTCCGCGCGCAGGGCCGAGCGGCGGAGCTTGCCGGCATCGTCGCGCAGCGGCTCGGTCGTGAACTCGAACGTCCGCGGGAGCTTGTACCGCACGAGACGCTCGGCCAGGTGCGCGCGGAGCTCGCCGGAGTCGATCGGCGTCCCGTCGTCGGTCTGGACGATGGCGTGCACGCGGTTGCCGAGGTCGTCGTCGGGAAGCCCGATGACCGCGCACGAGCGCACGCGGGGATGCTCGTCGACCGCGGCCTCGACCTCGGCCGGGTAGATGTTGGCGCCGCCCGACAAGATCATGTCGGTCTGGCGATCGCTGAGGTAGAGATACCCGTCGGCATCGATCATGCCCATGTCGCCGAGCGACTCCCAGCCGCCGTCGATGCGCCGCGCGGTGGCACCGACGTAACGATATGTGCGCACACTCTCGTCGTCGGACGGTCGCATGAACACCTCGCCGACCTCGTTCGCGCCGGCGTCGGTGCCGTCCGCGCGCACGATCTTGAACTGCGCGGGGTTCACGCGTCCCACCGAGCCGCGATGCTCCAACCACTCGGTTCCGCGGATGATCGTCGCGGCCTGCGCCTCGGTGCCCGCATACAGCTCCCAGATCGTCTCCGCGCCCAGCCAGTTGATCCACTCCTCCTTCAACCACGGCGGGCACGGCGCGGCGAGGTGCCACACGACCTTCAGCGACGACACGTCGTAGCGCGCGCGCACCTCCACGGGAAGCTTCGAGATGCGCGCCATCATCGTGGGCACGACGTACATCGAGTCGGGGTGGTACCGGTCGATGAGCGCGAGGGTCCGCTCGGCATCGAACTTGCCGCCGAGGATCACGTGATTGCCCGCGAGCAACGCGGTCACGGTCCACACGAAGGGACCGTTGTGGTACAGCGGCCCGGGCATCATGTGCACGCCGTCGCGCTGCATCAGGAGCAACGAGGGTGCGTCGGGATCGATCGTGCCCGGCTGATCGGTCAGGATCAGCTTCGGACGGCCGGTCGACCCGCCCGACGTCATGGCTTTCCACGGCTTCGAGATCGCATCGGGCAGTGAACCGTCATCGAAACCGTCGACATCGATGGGCTCGTGCACGACGGCGCGCGGCTGCGCGAGCTCGATGA
>DATMUX010000705.1:0-2752 GCA_035563695.1 Acidimicrobiia bacterium | reverse complement strand
TCGGGGAGCTGCAACATCCGGATGAACTGCGTGGGCACCATGTGGGTGTGCGAGCAGCGGTAGCGCTCGATCAACCGCAGCGTCTCCTCGGCGTCCCAGCGGTCCATGCACACGACGGTGTGCTTCATGTGCAGCGCGTTGCCCGCGAACGTGGTGACCGCCGTGTGGTAGTTCGGCGACGTGCTCAGGTGCACGTTGGCGGCGTCGGGTGTGATGCCGAACAGCTGCAGCAGGAACGTGAACAGCTCCGCGCTCGTGTCCGGGTCGATGTCGGCCAGCGGGCGCTTCACACCCTTGGGTTTGCCCGTGGTGCCGGACGTGTAGTGCATCGACGCCCCGGTGGCGCGGTCGTCGGGCCGCGTCGACGGCTGCGGGTCGACGACCTCGGCGAACGGCCGAAAGCCCTCGATCGTGCCGTGGGCGAGCCGGGCCGCGGCGGGGATCTGCGCCTCGGCGGCTGCGGCGCTCACCGCGTCGGCGTAGCGCTCGTGGCTCACGAACGCCTTGGCCTCGGAATCGGTCAGGATGTACGCGATCTCCGACGGGCTGAGGCGGTAGTTGATCGGCACGTAGTACATGCCCGCCTGCAGCGCAGCCAGGTAGAGGTGGAAGGGGTGCGCACCGTTGGGCAGCACGGCCGCAACGACGTCGCCCTTGCCCAGGCCGAGCTCGCGGAGCGCGTGCACGACCTGGTTGGCGCGGGCCAGCACGTCACCGGCGGTGTGTTCGGTGCCGTCGGGATCGACGATCGCGACGTATCCGGGATCTTCCTGCGCGTACTTCCAGAAGCCCATGACGGGGCAGAGTAGAACACGTTCCAGCTTGTGGGCCAAAGGTCTGGGGTCATTCCGCGGGGGTCCGGCCGGTCGGGGCCCGCCCGCGAAACGCCGATCCGCGATCGCTCAGAAATGAGCAATCGCGAATTCGCGATGCGGGCGTGGCGGGCCGGGATCGCCTCGGCACGGAGCGAGCCCACCCCCGCACCGGCACTGGAACGTGTTCTACTCTCGCGCCATGGCCGAGACTCTCGACATCAGCACGCAGCACTGCACGATCGAACGAGACGGCGCGGTCGTCACCTTCACGATGAACCGTCCCGAGAAGCGCAACGCCCTCTCCCCCGACATGCTCGCCGGCCTCGTGCTCGGGTACGAGTACGTCGACGACGATCCGAGCGTCGCGTGCGCCATCCTCACCGGCGCGGGTGGTCACTTCTCCTCGGGTATGGACCTCACGGCGATGGGCCAGCAGTCCGAGGACCCGAACGTCCAAGCGGTGATGGCGCGCGGGAACAACCCACACTGGAAGGCGCTGCTGCGCGACTACAAGCTGAGCAAACCGCTCATCGCCGCGGTCGAGGGCTACGCGGTCGCGGGCGGCACGGAGATCCTGCAGGGCACCGACATCCGCGTCGCGGGTGAGAGCGCGATCTTCGGCGTGTGGGAGGCCAAGCGCGGATTGTTCCCGCTCGGCGGTTCGGCGTGCCGGCTGCCGCGCCAGATCCCGTATACCGTCGCGATGGACATCTTGTTGCGCTGCCCGCCGGTGCCCGCCCCGGAGGCGAAGGAGATCGGCCTCATCGGTCACGTGGTGCCCGACGGGGAGGCACTCCCCCGCGCGCGTCACCTCGCGGCCGAGGTCGCGGAGATGGGCCCGTTGTCGACGAAGGCGATCCTGCGCGCGTGGCGCGAGACCGAGCACATGAGCGACTACGACGCGATGCAGCACCAGGACGCGATCGGCTGGGAGGTCTTCGCGAGCAAGGACGCGCAGGAAGGCCCCAAGGCCTTCGCCGAGAAACGCAAGCCCGTGTACAGGGGAAAGTGACCGTGGAGAGGAAGTACGACGCGGTGAGCGAAGCGAACTCGCCGGAGCGGCGAGCGGTCGCGGGCCGGGTACCCCGGCCCGCAGCGAGCGCGACCTAGAAGCATGTCGGAGGCTGCTCCGGGTATCCCGGATTCTCCTGCGTACGCGACGGAGGAGCGCGCCCGGCTCGCGGCATCGATCCGAGAGCTGATCGATGCCGCGATGTCGATCGAAGACCTGAACGCCTCCACGTTGGTCGACGTCGCGGGCGCGGTCGAGCAGCTCACGTTCCGGCTCGGCAAAGGACGCGCCGCGGGCGCGGGCTATCAGCCGCGGTCGCACGGCGACTACCTGCCCCGCTCCCCGATCGTCGGCGAGGCCAGCCCGCTGTCACCGCGGTTCGCGTGGGAACGCGGCGGGCGCGGCATCGTCGCGCGCGGCACGTTCGGCGCGCCCTACGAGGGTCCGCCGGGCTACGTCCACGGTGGCTGGATCGCGTGCGCGTTCGACGAGATGCTCGGCATCGCGAACATCCAGGCCGGGAACCCGGGGATGACCGCGCGCCTCACCGTGCACTACCGGCATCCGACGCCGCTGTTCCGCGAGTTGCGCTGCGAGGCCTGGGTCGAACGCGTCGAAGGGCGGCGGATCATCTCGCGCGCGGAGCTGTACGACGGCGACTCGCTCACCGCCCGCGCCGACGGGGTATTCGTGCAACCTCGACCCGAGCTCGCGGAGCAGTACTTCGGGCATCCGTTCGGGACGCCGGAAAACGACTGAAGTCGCGGCGCCCCGCTGCCGATGATCGGTGTGGGGGTATCTGGCATTCGGGGGATGTGGCGTGAGGGGGATCGCCATGGATCTATGTCCGAGTTGCAACTTTCCGGTGCAGGTCGAGTGGACCGAATGTCGCCGCTGCGGCGCCAAGCTCCCGCTCGCGCTGCGC
>DATMUX010000704.1:0-4986 GCA_035563695.1 Acidimicrobiia bacterium | reverse complement strand
CCGTCCGTCGAAGCGCTACCGCGCCTCGGCCAACGACACGCAACTGTCCTTCCCGCCCCGGCGCGACGACCTGCTCGCCACGCTCCTCGCGCGGGCGCTGGAGCGCCTCCCGGTCGACGAGGCGCGCGCGCTCGCCGAGGACGTCGGCTACGAGTACGGCCGGACCATCGCGGCGCGGATGGAGCCCTCCGAAGGTCACCGGTCGGTCAAGGCCGCGGTCGCATCGGTCGCCGACGCGCTGACCGCGCACGGCTTCGCCGCGCACGCCGAAGCCCGCGGCAACCGCCTCACACTCGTGTCGGAGCACTGCCCGTTCGGGGAGGCCGCACAGCGCTGGCCGCACGTGCTGTGCGCGGTCGACACGGGAATGGTGAAAGGCATGCTCGAGGGGCTCTACGGCGAGACGCAACCGCGGATCACCGAGAGCCGTCCCGACGGCGACGATCACTGCGTCACGCGCGTCTGAAGAGCCGCGGCGTGTCGCGCGCGTACCTCGATCACGCTTCCACGTCCGTGTTGCGCCCCGCGGTGCGCGAGGCCATGGCGCCGTTCCTGGATGCGTCGTACGGCGACCCGGGAAGGCTGCATGCCGAGGGGCGCGCGACCCGGGTCGCGCTCGAGAACGCCCGCGCGCAGGTCGCCGAATTCTTCGGGGCACGGCCGCGGGAGGTGGTGTTCACGTCGTCGGGCACCGAAGCGGTGAACACGGCGGTGTTCGGCGCGCTGGCTCGCGCGCCTCGTTCCGGCGCCGGCGGGCACGTCGTAACGACCGCCGTGGAGCACTCGTGCGTGCGCGACTCCATCGAGCGCGGTGCACGCTCGGTAACGGTCGTCGGCGTCGACCGGCGCGGGCGCTTCGACGCGGGCGAGATCGTCGCGGCGGTGCGCGACGACACCGAGTTCGTGAGCATCCAGCTCGCGAACCACGAAGTCGGCACCGTGCAGCCGGCGGCCGACGTCGTGGCGCGCCTGAAATCGCGATCCGGCGGGCCGGGCAATGTGCTCGTGCACGTCGACGCGTGTGCCGCCGCGGGCAACGTGCCCGTCGACTTCGCGGAGCTCGGCGCCGACCTCTGTTCGGTGACGGCGCACAAGCTCGGCGGGCCGCTCGGGGCTGGCGCGCTGCTCGTGCGGCGCGGGCTGCGGCTCCCGCCGTTCGTGCTCGGCGGCGCGCAGGAACGGGCCCGCCGCGCCGGCATCGAGAACGTGCCCGCCTGGGTGGGGTTCGGGGCCGCGTGTGCGGCGGTCGACCTCGCCGCCGAGCCGGCCCGGGCGCGCGAGCTCGTCGAGGTCGCGGCGGCCGTCACGACGTCGGTCCCGGGCGTGACCCGGTTCGGCGACGGCTCGCTCCCGAACCTGCTGTGCCTCGGGATCGACGGCGTCGAGGCGGAACCGATCCTGCTCGCCCTCGACCAGCACGGCGTCGCCGTGCACTCCGGGTCGTCGTGCTCGTCCGAGACGCTCGAACCGTCGCCGGTGCTCGAGGCGATGGGCGTCGACGCCGACCGGTCGCTGCGGGTGTCGGTGGGCTGGTCGTCGACCCCGGCGGACGTCGAGCGGTTCGTGGAGGTCTTTCCGGGAATCGTCGAGCGACTCCGGGGGTTGCGAGCGTCATGACCGCAACAGTGCGCAGGCTCAACCACGCAGTGCTCTATGTGCGCGACGCGCGCCGCGCCGCCGAGTTCTACGAGCAGGCGCTGGGATTCGTGCGGATCGGCGACTTCGGCGACGGCGCGGCCGTGTTCATGCGGGCGGCCGAGACCGACAACCACCACGACCTCGGGCTCTTCTCGATCGGCGCGCAGGCCCCGCTGCCCCAGCCGGGCCGGGTCGGTCTCTACCATCTCGCGTGGCAAGTCGACACGATCCACGACCTCGCCGAGATGCGCGCCCGGCTGCTCGCGATGGGATCACTCGTCGGCGAGAGCGACCACGGCGTGAGCAAGTCGCTCTACGCGAAGGATCCCGACGGCAACGAGTTCGAGGTGATGTGGGCATTGCCGCGCGAGGAGTGGGGCGACATGGAGCACGAAGCGATCACGCAGCGCCTCGACCTCGCGTCCGAGGTGGCACAGCACGGCTGACCCCTCCCACTCCCTCTCCCTCCGCCAACTTGCGTGGCGTAACCACCGCCACGGTGGATATGTAACGCAAGGTTGAGGTGAGGGCGGGAGAGTCGCGGGTCAGGATCGGGCGGCGAGCACGTTGAGCGCCGAGCCGGCCTCGAACCACGCGATGTGCTCCTCCGACATGGTGTGGTTCGCGGCGAACTGCTCGGACGTGCCGTCGGCGTGGTGTAGCAGCACGGTCAGCTGCGATCCGGGTGCGAGGTTCGCCAGGCCGGTCACGTCGACGGCGTCGTCGACGCGCACCTTGTCGTAATCGGCCGGGTCGGCGAACGTCAGCGGCAGCACGCCCTGCTTCTTCAGGTTCGCTTCGTGGATGCGTGCGAACGACCGCGCCAGCACCACCCGTCCACCCATGAAGCGCGGCTCCATCGCCGCGTGCTCACGTGATGATCCCTCGCCGTAGTTGTCGTCGCCGACCGCGATCCACTCGATGCCCGCGCTCTTGTACTCGCGCGCCAGCTCCGGCAACGGCCGCACCGTACCGGCGGAACCGTTGTGCACGTCGACGCCGAGCCCCGGCTCCCGATCGGCGAATGCGTTCAGCGCGCCGAGGAACATGTTCTGCGAGATGTTCGTGAGGTGCCCGCGGTACTTCAACCATTTGCCCGCCGGCGAGATGTGATCGGTCGTGCACTTCCCCTTCGCCTTGAGCAGCACGCGCAACCCGCACAGGTCGCGACCGTCCCACGCGGGGAACGGCGCGAGCAGCTCGAGCCGGTCGGAGCCGGGCTGCACGGCGACGTCGATCGTCGACCGATCGGTCGCGGGCGCGGCGAACCCCGACGCACCCGGGTCGAAGCCGCGCGCAGGCAGGTCGTCGGCGGTGGGCGGATCGAACTCCGTGAGGAACGACCCGTCGAGCCGGCCCGACAGCGCCATGCCGACCACGGTCTCGGGCGAGCCGATGAACGCGAGCGTGTTCGCGTTGCCGTCGTTGCGAGCCGGGAAGTTGCGGTTGAACGACGTGACGATCACGTTCGGTCCCGCCGGCGCCTCGTCGCGTTGCCACTGGCCGATGCACGGCCCGCACGCGTTCGCGAGCACCGTGGCGCCGATCGCCTCGAGATCGGCGAGCAGCCCGTCGCGCTCGATGGTCGCGCGCACCTGTTCGGAGCCGGGAGTGATCATCAGCGGTGCTCGCACGTGCATGCCCCGCGCCGCGGCCTGGCGCGCGAGGTGCGCGGCCCGGCCGATGTCCTCGTACGACGAGTTCGTGCACGACCCGACGAGCGCGGCCGAGATCGTGCGCGGGTAGCCCTCGCGCTCGGCGGCGGCCGCGACCTCGGAGACGGGCCGGTCGAGGTCGGGGGTGTGCGGGCCGACGAGGTGGGGCTCGAGCGTCGACAGATCGATCTCGACGACGCGATCGAAGTAGCGCCCGGGGTCGGCGTCGACATCGGCGTCGTCGGCGAGCTGCTCTGCGTAACGATCGGCGAGATCGGCGATCGCCTCGCGACCCGTGGCCTTCAGGTACTTCGCCGTCTGGCCGTCGTACGCGAACACCGAGCACGTCGCCCCGATCTCGGCGCCCATGTTGCACACGGTCGCCTTGCCGGTGGCCGAGATCGACGCCGCGCCCGGACCGAAGTACTCGACGATCGCGCCGGTGCCGCCCTTCACGGTCAGGATGCCGGCGACCTTCAAGATGATGTCCTTGGGCGCGGCCCAGCCCGACAACGCACCGGTGAGGCGCACGCCGATCAGCTTGGGGACACGCGTGTTGTACGGCCAGCCCGCCAGCACGTCGACGGCGTCGGCGCCACCGACGCCGATCGCGATCATGCCGAGACCGCCGGCGTTGGGCGTGTGCGAATCGGTCCCGATCATCATCCCGCCCGGGAACGCGTAGTTCTCGAGCACGACTTGGTGGATGATCCCGCTGCCCGGCTTCCAGAACCCGATGCCGTACTTCGCCGACACCGTGCGCAGGAACTCGTACACCTCGCTGTTGGTGTCGAGCGCGACCCGCAGATCGGTGTCGGCGCCGACGCGCGCCTGGATCAAGTGGTCGCAGTGCACGGTCGCGGGCACCGCGACCGACGGCAGCCGCGCCAGCATGAACTGCAGCAGGGCCATCTGCGCGGTCGCGTCCTGCATCGCGACGCGGTCGGGCCGGTAGTCGGCGTAGTCGACTCCGCGCTCGATGCCCACGGTATGCGCGTCGTCGGCGTGGGCGGCGAGCACCTTCTCCGCGAACGTGAGCGGACGGCCGAGGCGTTCGCGCAGGATCGCGACGCGCTCGGGAAACCGGGCGTACGCCGCTTCGACGAGCGCCGCGGGCGTGGTGGGTCCGATCGGCTCAGACATGTTGGAGCACTCCTGTTCGCAGGGAGAAATCGATCTCGAAGGTCGTGCGTTCGGCGGGATACCGGTGCTCGGCGTAGAGCGCGGGCACTCCCGCCGCGTCGCGTGTGACCCGGCGGGCGAGCAACACCGGTGCGCCCGGCGCGCACCCCAGCCGGTCGGCGTCGGCGTCGCTCGCGAGGACGGCGGTGATCGACTGGTGGACGGCCGCGAGCTCCACGCCGCGTACGGGCAACAGGTCGTAGAAGGGCACCCGCTCGACGTCGGCGCGCGAGAGGTCGGCACCGAGATCGGCCCGCACCCAGACGGTCACCAGCGCGAAGGGTTCGTCGTCGGCGAGGTTCAGGCGCTCGACTCGGAGCACCTCGGTGCCCGGCGCCAGCTCGAGCGCGGCCGCGACCGCCGGCGGCGCTTCGACGAAGCCGAACGCGAGGACGCGCCGGCGCGGCACGCCCCCGGCCGCCTCGACGGCCGCCTCGACCGTCGTGATCCGCCCGAGCGGCTGGCGAACGGGGTCGACCGCCGCGAACCAGCCGGCTCCCCGCCGGCTCGT
>DATMUX010000703.1:0-2392 GCA_035563695.1 Acidimicrobiia bacterium | reverse complement strand
TCATCGAGCTGAACGAGCCGGAAACCGACGGGTCGGGATCCGCGCCGTTGAGCAGCTAGCTCCGCTCTCGCAAGCTCGAGCCGGGCTGGTCACCTCGAGGTGGTTTCGTTCGCTGAAGCGGACGGTGTGTCTGCGCACGCTACAGGGTCAGGAGCTGACTGCGGCCAAGGATCCGAGACCGTCGATTGCAGCCGGCGATACGGTCCATTGGCGTGACTCGACATCTTCGCCGCTGCTTCCACTGCGGCA
The DNA here is from genome assembly GCA_035563695.1 of Acidimicrobiia bacterium. Classification (GTDB taxonomy): domain Bacteria; phylum Actinomycetota; class Acidimicrobiia; order IMCC26256; family PALSA-610; genus DATMUX01. The sequence goes on along the minus strand of DATMUX010000703.1, from coordinate 2,143 downwards.
GAGCGATCGTGCTCATCGGTGACCAGATCCCTGAGGACCTCGTCGCACGCTGCGCCGAATGCATCGCCCGCTTCGAGCACGACGACACGTGGATGCGCCAAGCGGCAGAAGACGATGCGCAGCACGCGTCCCAGGAAGCAGCGTTGAAGGCGCAGGCGGCGGAGTGGGAACTCCAGCACATCATCGAGGACGAGTACGCCCGCGAGGACGAGGACGAGCATGATGCCAACGACGAGCATCCCTGACTGTTCACCGGGATTGCTCCGTGGAAGCCGCGGGCGATCAACCTCGTTGGTGCGCTCGCAATATCACGCCTGAGCGGGCATGATGCGGGGTGCTCAGGGCGTAAGTTCAGCGAGATCGCCCCGGGTAATGTCGAAGGCGCGGTCAGGTTGTGCCTGGACTTGATCCTGATCTGTTGTTGCGTACGAGCGCTGTCAAGTACGCGCGCCGTGACGGTGCGCATGTCGCGTATCGCGTGATTACGGGTAAGCGTGGCGGAGCAATTGACGTTGTGCTGGTGCTCTCCGGTACGGCGTCGATGGAGGCGTTCTTCGAGGACGCGGTTGGCGTGCGGTTGTTCGGCGGGCTCGCTGATCTCGGACGGCTCGTGGTCTTCGACCGATGTGGTATTGGGCTATCTGACGCACCTCCCGCCTCCTCGGACGCCGGCTTCGCGGGCTGGTGCTGCGATGTCGAAGCGGTTGTCGGCGCGGCGGGGCTCGACCGGCTGGTGGTGATGAGCGCGCTGATGGGTAGTTCGGCGGTACTGTTGTACTGCGATCGTCACCCGGACCAGGTGAGTGCGGTGGTGATGTTCGAGCCTTCGCTGCCGGTTCGCTTCGATCGCAGCATCATCGATCGGCAGATCTCGGGCGAGATCGACTCGATTGCACTCCTCTGTCCGAGCCGCGCGGATGAACCCGGATTCCGCGACTGGTTCACGCGAGCGGGCCAGTTCGGTGCGAGTCCGGCGCGGGCGGCAGTCGCGTACCCGATGCCAACCGATGATGAGCAGAAGCGGGTCGAACAGGCTGCTCGTCGATTGGAAAGGAGAATTCTCGTTCTACGTCGGCCGGCGCATCGATTCAGCCCTGACCGATCGAGCGATGGGGTCATGGCGATCTTACCGGCCGCAACCCGCGTGGATCTGCCCGGTGATGATCTCTCAATATTCGGTGGCGAGGTCGACGCACTGCTCGGTGAGGTGAGCTGGTTCGTCACCGGCGAGCACAGGTTGCCCGAACCCTCGCGAGTGTTGGCGGCCGTGTTGTTCTGCGATGTAGTCGGATCGACACAACGCAACTACGCCGAAGGCGACCAACACTGGACCCGTCTCCTTGACGTTCACGACGCGGCCATCCGGGGCTGCGTTGGTAGACGGGGCGGAACCGTCATCAAGACGATGGGCGACGGAGTACTCGCCACGCTTCCGTCATGCAGCAGCGCGTTGCGCGCTGCCGAAGAACTTCGTGCCGCACTGGCCAAGCATGATCTCGTTGTCCGTATCGGTATCCATGTCGGTGATATCGATATGCGAGGCGACGACATCGGGGGGCTTGCTGTCGTAGCCGCGGCACGCATCAACCGAGTCGCGCGTCCCGGCGAAATCCTCCTGTCGAGCATCGCGGTCGGTGCGACCGTCGGGACACCGTTTCAGTTCGAACCGCGTGGTCAACATGAGCTGAAGGGTGTGTCCGGAACGTGGGACCTCTTCTCGCTCTCGTCGGCTCCGCCATAGACCGACGAGACGCGATATCTGCCGATCCGAGCGCCTGGTTGGTCAGATTCGAGTCGGTAGTCGAGAAATCTCGCCGATTCTTGGTCGGGACCCAACGTTTCGCGTGGCTCGTGACTTGGTGAGAGTATGCGCGGCGTGTCGCGGGAGTTGCGGGACTTCGGCGAGTGGTATGAGGCGGCGTATCGCGGCCTGTATGTCTCGATGTTGGCGTTGACCGGTGATCGCGAGCTGGCGTCGGATGCGACGGATGAGGCGTTCGTGCGGGCGTTGGCACATTAGTCTCGGGTGAGCGAGATGGACGCTCCCGAAGGCTGGACGTATCGGGTCGCGGTGAATGTGTTGCGTCGGACGACACGCCGGCGGGCGATGGAGCGGCGCCTGTTACGGAGGGCAGCGGTTCCG
>DATMUX010000702.1:0-3094 GCA_035563695.1 Acidimicrobiia bacterium | reverse complement strand
CCGCTCCCGGCGACGTCCATGAGGTGCGCGGCCGACAGTTTCGTCCACGTGATCGGCGCGCCGTGCGCCTGCGCGAGCCGTTCGGCTTCGGTGCTCACCGACACGGGCAGCGCGAGCCGCACACCCGCCGCGCTGTGCTCGCACACGAGCTTCACGAGTACCAGCAACGCCTGCTAGGCCGTGAGCGCCGTGCCCTGGTCGTCGATGATCGTCGCGGTCTCGCCGTCGGGGTCGAACACGTATCCCAAGTCGGAGCCCGATGTTCGCACGAGATCTCCGATGACCTTGATCCGCGTGTCGCGATCCTCGCCCGCCTCGGTCGCGCCGCTGGTGGTCGCGTAGGGGTTCACCGCGAGAACGGTCGCGCCGATCTTCGCGAGCACGTACGGCATGACGAGCGACACCGCGCCGAACGAGTAGTCGAGCACGACCTTGAACGAGCGCCGCCGGAGACGCTCGGCGTGCACGCTCGCTTCGAGCGCGGCGGTGTAGAACTCGATGGCGCGGGGTGGGAACACGATGTCGCCGATGTCGGCCGCGAACGCGCGGCGGAAGTCCTCGCGGTAGAGCAGCCGCTCGATCTTGCGTTGCACACCCTCGTCGATGTCGGCGCCGTCCTCGTCCATGAAGCGGATCTCCACGCTGTCGGGGTCACCCGGAGCGAGCCGCACGCTGACGCCGCCCTGGGCGCGCTGGCTGCGGACCTGGAACCGCGTGAGCGGCACCGTCGACAGCTCGAGATCCATCACGTGCACACCGCTCAGGTTCAGGCCCGCGATCAGCGCGCGCTTCAATGCGCGCGCCGAGCGGCTCGTGTCGCGGCTCGTGCAGACGACCGAGCCCTTCTTCAGCGCGGTCCCGTACGCCATGGCGAGCCGCACCGCGACCTCGGACGTGATGTCGACGTTCGCGAGCCCGTGCACACCCCGCCGCCCGAACAACGTGCGCGCACCCTTCGACTCCCACACGATCGACGACGTGACCAGCGCGCCCGCTTCGACCGTCTTGAACGGGTACACCTTCACGCCGGGGTTGATGATCGCGTGCTCACCGACGAAGCACTCGTCGCCGATCACCACGTGCTCCTCGACGCGCGAGTGATCGCGCACGTCGCTCGCGCGCCCGATGACCGCGCCGCGCACGCGCACGCCCGGCCCGACGTACACATGGTCGTGCACCACGCAGCGCTCCAGCTCCGCCTCGCCCTTCACCACGACGTCGGCGCCCAGCACGGTGTACGGCCGCAGCACGGCACCCGCGTCGACACGAGAATTGTCGCCGACGAGCACGGGCCCGATGATCTCCGCCTCGGGCGACAGGTCGGCTCCCTCCCCCAGCCACACTCCTTCGCGCACCTCGAAGCCCGGGATGTCGATGCCCACCTTCCCGTCGAGGATGTCGTCGTGGGTGCGACGATACGCCTCGAGCGTCCCGACGTCCTCCCAGTAGCCGTCGAGCGTGCGTCCGAGCATCGTGAGGCCGCGGTCGAGCACCGCCGGGAAGACGTCGCCCGAGAAGTCGACGACCGAGTCGGCCGCGATGTAGTCGAAGATGCCCGGCTCGAGCACGTAGATACCCGTGTTGATCGTGTCGGAGAACACCTCGCCCCACGTCGGCTTCTCGAGGAAGCGCTCGATCGTGCCGTCGGCGTGGGTGATGACGATGCCGAACTCGACCGGGTTCTCCACCCGCTTCAGCGCGATCGTCACGAACGCGTCGCGCGACTTGTGCTCCTCGACGAGGCGGCCGAGGTCGAAGTCGGTGACGACGTCGCCCGAGATCACGAGGAAGGTGTCGTCGAGCTCCTCCATCGCGTTTCGAACGGATCCGGCCGTGCCGAGCGGCGATTCCTCCATCGCGTACCGCATCCGCACGCCGAAGTCGGATCCGTCGCCGAAGTATGTGCGAATGTGGTTCGCGAGGAACGCCACGGTCACCACGATGTCGTCGAACCCGTGCTTCGCCAGCAACCGCACGATGTGCTCCATCATCGGCGCGTTCGCGATCGGCATCATCGGCTTTGGCTGATTGCTCGTGAGCGGCCGCAGCCGGGTTCCCTCACCGCCCGCCAGGATCACCGCCTTCATCCGCGCACCTCCGCGGCGATCCGCGCCGCTCGCCCTTCTTGCAACGCCGCCCTCGCCGCGGGAACGTAGCGAACCGCGGCGTAGTACCCCAAGACGACGCCCGCGATGGCGAACCCCCAACCGACGACGTTCGCCAGCGTGCTGATCGACGGCGCCGCTTCGGCGAGCAGGAACGCGGGCAGCGCGAACATCAAGGCGAGGGTTCCGGCCTTGCCCGCCCACACCACGTCGATCCGGCGGGCGCCGGCCAGCCCGAGGGCGATCGTCGCGGTCGCGATCACGATCTCCCGGGCGATGATGATCCACAACATGACGTCGACGGCCGTCGACAATCCCTCGTGCAGCAGCGCGATCGCGCCCGCGAGCAACAGCACCCGGTCGGCCGTGGGATCGAGGATCTTGCCGAGCTCGCTGCCCTGATCGAACCGACGCGCGATGTAGCCGTCGACCCAATCGGAGGCGCCGAGCACCGCGAGCAGCACGGCCGCCATGATCTGGAGGGGCGGATCGCGCCAGAGCATCCACAGGAACACCGGCACGCACAGCAGCCGCGCGAGCGAGATCACGTTCGGGATCGTCAGGATGCGGGATCCTCCCGATCGGGTCTCGGCCATACCCCGAGCGTACGGGCTACACGCCCGCGGTGCCGCCCTCGGCACGAGGATCGGACCCGGCCCGGTAGCCCGGCGCCTGCCGCTCGATCGCGTGCGCGATGCCGGGACCGTGGCGGTAGCCCGCGACCACGTCGACCTCGTGACCCCGCGCGCGCAGGTCGTGGATCCAAGCCGGGTCGAAGTGATCCTCGATCGAGACGCGCCCGGTCTCGGGGTCGATGGTGAATCGTGGCGCGCTGATCGCGCGCTGCGGATCGTCGCCGTCGACCACCATGTGCACCATCAGCTGGAGGTGCGTCTGTGCCTGGCCGTGACCGCCTTCGGTGCCGAACGCGAGCCACGGCTCGCCGTCGCGCAGGGCCATCGCCGGGATCAGCGTGTGCAGCGGCATCT
>DATMUX010000701.1:0-6212 GCA_035563695.1 Acidimicrobiia bacterium | reverse complement strand
GACGGCGACCGCTGGATCGCGTCGACCAGCACCAGCTCGCGCGGCAGTTTGTAGCCCGCGAGGTGGGAGCGCGCGTGGTCCTGGAGGCCGTCGAGCGTCGGTGCCGAGCCGGGACGGGGCTGGACGACGGCAACGACGCGTTCGCCCCACACGTCGTCGGGCAGGCCGACCACGACCGCGTCGAACACACGGCCGTGGCCCTTCAGCACCGATTCGACCTCCTCGGGGTACACCTTCTCGCCGCCGGTGTTGATCGACACCGAGCCGCGACCGAGCAGCGTGATCGCCCCGTCGGTCTCGACGACGGCGTGATCACCCGGGACCGCCCAGCGCACGCCGTCGACCACCGGGAACGTGGCCGCGGTCTTCGCGTCGTCCCTGTAGTAGCCGAACGGGATCGGACCCCGGCGCGCGAGCCGGCCGACGACGCCGGGAGCGACAGGTCGCAGGTCGTTCCCGAGTACGCACGAATCGTCGCCCACGCGAAAGCGGGGCGCGTCGGGGATGTCGCTGCCCGCAACAACGACCGATTGTCCCTGGCCGCCGGTCTCCGACGCCCCGTACCCGTCGACGATGAGCAGCGTAGGGAGCCGCTCGACGAGCGCGCGTTTGAGCGATGGCGACAGGATCGCGCCACCCGACAAGATCACGTGCAGGCATCCGAGGTCGAGCGCGCGGGCGGGCTCGATGTCGAGGGCGTCGAGGAGCGGTCGCGCGAACGCGTCGCCCACGATCACGAGATAGTTCGCGCTCTCGCGCGCGACGAGATCCCAGAGCGCGGGCGCGTCGAAATGGCGGTCGGTCGGGATGATCACGGTCCCGCCCATGAACAGGGTGCTGAACGCCATCCAGTGGGCGGTGCCGTGCATGAACGGACACGCGGGTACGCACCGGATGCGTGGCTCGCGGCATCGCTCGGTGATCTCCTCCGGCGCGGCGATGGGTGTACCGCCGCCACCCGCACCGGCCATGGCGCCGAAGAACAGGTCGGCCTGGCGCCACATCACGCCCTTCGGCATGCCGGTGGTGCCGCCCGTATAGAGGATGTAGAGGTCGTCGGGTGATCGGGCGGGGAAGTCGCGGTCCGGCGAAGCCGCGTCGAGCCTGTCCTCGTACTCTCCGGCCGGGATCGCGGTCTTCAGCAGTGGCAGGCGGGAGCGGATCGCGGCGAGCTTCGGCGCGAACTCGTCGTCGAAGATGACGGCGACCGCATCGGCGTCCGTGAGGAGGTAGTGCAGCTCGTCTTCGACGTAGCGATAGTTGACGTTGATCGGTACCGCGCGCAGCTTGAACGCGGCGAGCATTCCCTCGAGGTACTCGATCGAATTGTAGAGATAGAGCGCGACGTGATCGCCCGGTCCGACGCCGCGATCGGCCAGCGCGTGCGCGAGGCGTGTGGCGCGCTCGTCGACTTGTGCGAACGTGAGACGGCGATCGCCCTGCACCAGGGCGAGATGGTCGGGCACCGTGTCGGCGACGCGTTCGAAGAGGTCGGCAAGGTTGAAGTCCATCCGCCGGGGACGGTAGTGGGGGTTTACACGCCGAGTCGATGCAGAGCGGCGTCGACGGGCGCGAACGCCGTCGCGGCGAAGTCGGTGAGGCGAGCGCGCGATCCGCTCGCGAAGAGGTCGGCGGCTTCTTCCCAGAGCTCGGCCTCGACGGATGCCAGCGTCTTGCGGACGTCGGGCATCTCGTCGCGCCGGGCCTCGACACGGTCGCGCAGCCGCGCGAAGCGACGCCATTGGCGCGCGTCGGCGAGCTGGGGAGCTACTGCCGGCGGGAACGCCGGTACGTACACGCTGGTGCACGGATTTCCCAGGCAGATCCACGCGCGCTGACGCTCGTCGTCACGGAGCTCGGCGATGAGCGACGCCGTCGTCTGCGCGTCGGCGTCACGCCGGTGCATGCAGACCGTGAAACCCGACCAGTCGTCTTCGATCGCGCCCGGGAGCACGTCGTCGCCCCGGCCGGGACCGTGGCTGCGCAACACGTTCGCCAGCAGTTCCGGTGTCGTCGCCGCATCGACGGCCGCCCGCGTGACCGCCAGCCGGTGATCGGCGACTCCGGTCGGCATGTCCGCGAGCCGGAACGCGTCGAAGTCGGAACCGGGCGGGACGTTCGCCGACGCGCGCGCCCAGCTCGTGCGCACGCACACGCGATTCGAGATGGCCGCGCCCGCCGTAACGGGCTCGGCCACCCAGGTGCGCCCGCTCGTCTCGACGATCCAGCCGCCGCGTGGATCGACGATCAGGAACGACGAGAAGTAAGGCTCGTCGTGATGGGGTTCGCCCGAGCCGCCCTGGCCGAACCGTTCGAGGTGGGACGTGACGACGTCGAGCGCGTCGTCGGCGTTGCGCCCGCGTTCGAGTGCGAGCCGCACGAGGTCCATGCCGAGCAGCGCGGGCGGCAGGTCTTGCGGGCGGTCGATGGTCCAGATCTTCTCGTTGCCGATCGCGACGCCGTGCTCGTTGACGCCGTGTTCGACGCCCCACAGCCACGTGGGACGGGACCCGAGGAACGCGTACGCGGGCGCGTCGGGGATCGTGAGGTACTGCGTCCGCAGCGTGTTCTGCCCGGCGCGCCCAGCGTGCCATTCCGCGACCTGCGCCTCGTCCGGATGTCGATCAGAGCTCTTGGCGAACAACATTCCCGCGCCGGTGCGGTGACACAAGGTGTCGCACATGACTCAGCCGGCGAGGTCGCGGGCGAGCACGGCCGGAGTGAGCGGCGCACCCGTCGCCGCGGCGATCAGCTGATCCCAGCGCAGCGTCGCGCCCGGCGAGAAGAGTCTCCGTGCGAGCGCGTGACCGGCCCCGTCGCCGTCGACGAGATCGCCGAAGGTCGCCGCGAGCGCGGAAGCGACCATCTCGCCGAACAGGTAGTTGTGGTAGTAGACGGGCGCGACCGCAATGTGGATCTTCGCCGCCCAGTCGGGCGCGCGGCGGCCCTGGGGCCGTCGCAGCAGTTGGAAGCGCTCGACGAGGTCCCACCATCGCGTGTCATGGTCGCCGTCGGGATCGGCGTACAGGTTCCGCTCGAAGTACGTCATGACGAGCACCCATCGTGCGAAGACGAGGAGCTGGGCGCGCCGGGCGGCGCGGAGACGGGGCGCGAGGTCGGCGACCGTGGCCGGCGTGAGTCCCGCGACGCGCTCGAGCCACGCCGGGTCGTGCACGAGCCGCCCACACCGCATCGCCACGCCCTCGGTCAGGCAGTGGTGCATGGTGCGCAACACCCACGGCAGGTCGCGGTCGACGCCTTCGAAGTACACCGCGTGCCCGAACTCGTGCAGCATCGTCTCGGTCCAGCGCTCTCCGGGCGTGTTGTTGCTCAACACGCGCACGTCGCCGGCGCGGTCGATGTCGATGCAGAAGGCGTGCTGGTTCTTTCCGTCACGCGGGAGTAGATCGCTGCGTTGCATCACCGCGCGCACGTCGAGTCCGAGCCGGTCGAAGGACCGCGTCGTGAGTTCGGACAGGTCGGCATCGTGCAGATAGGGATCGAGATCGACGCCCGCGGCGCGGGGCGCTTCCTGGAAGAACGGGTCGTCGTAGTGCCAGGGGCGTAGCTCGTCAGGTGCGAGGTCGAACCGCGCGGCGAGTTGTTCGTCGAGTGCGGATTTCAGGTCGCGAAAGGGCGCGGCGGTGAGGGCGTCGACCTGGTCGATCGTCGCGAACAAGCGCGTCTCGTCGAAGTCGGTGATCGCCAGCGTGAGCGCGAAGTGGTCGCGATACCCGAGGGCGCGGGCCGCGGCGTTGCGGGTGCGCACGAGCTTCCGCAGATCTGCCTCGACCTCGGATCCGACGGTCTTGGCCGCCTCCCACGCCGCGCGGCGCTCGCCGGAGTCGGCGCTCGTGCGCAGGATGCGCGCGATCTCGTTGTCGTCGACGGTCCGGCCGTCGATCGTGCCTCGGTGCCGGGCGAACCGCGCGTTGATCTCGGTCTCGAGCTCGACGAGGTGATGGCGCAGCGACGGGTCGACCTGATGCGGCGTATGCACCTGCTCGAGGATCACGAGTTGCCGTTCGACGAGTGGCGCGAGGCCCGTCGTGTGCCGAGCGTCCCGGATCTGCGCGAACGCGGCGGTGTCGGCCAGCGCATCGGAGAGCGCGAGGTCGGCGGCGATGCGCGCCTGCTGGGCCGCATCGGAGCTGTCGACGTTGGCGTTCCACCACCCCGTGTTCGCCGCGCGATCGAGGGGCTCGATCCGGTCGGCGTATTCAGCGGCAAGCGCCTCGGGAGACGTCACCCCGCCGACACTATCGGCGGTGCGACGTGCGCGTCACCGGAACCAGATGCGCTGGTAATCGCGACTCATCGGGTGGAGCAGCAGCGCGACGAGCGCGACCGCGAAGATGAGCGACATGATCACGAAGATGTTGGTCAACGCGCCGAAGCCGATGATGAGATAGAGCAGGGCTTGGATCACGGCGGCGATCACGGCCAGCGTGTATCCCCATTTCTTCTCGTTCGCGATCCCGAAGCCGCCTGCGGCCATGCCGACGACCGCGAACAGTCCGAGAAAGGTCACGACGGCGAGGTTGAGCAGCAGGAACACGGCCTCGATGTAGCACAGGATCGTGGCGGCGTAGAGGGGCTGCGGCTGATGGGGGTTCACCCAACGGGTCTCGTTCACGGCTCCATTGTCGCGGATCCGCGCGCCCTGCCGGTACGCAGCTGCGCTCGGGCGCGGAGCTGACCACAGGCGGCGTCGATGTCGGCGCCGCGATTGCGGCGGATGCTGGCCTGGATCCCGGCCGCCCGGAGGCGATCGGCGAACAGCTCGATCCGGGCCCGATCGCTCGGTTCGCCCGGAAAGCCGCTGGTGGCATTGAGGGGGATGAGGTTCACGTGGGCGCCCCCGCGGAACCCGGCGAGGCGCCCGGCCAGCGCGTCGGCTTGGTGCGGCAGGTCGTTCACGGTGCGGATGCACGCGTACTCGAACGTGACCCGCCGCCCCTTGCGGGCGGCGTACTCGCGGGCCGCGTCGACGACGGTGGCGATCGGGTAGCGCCGGTTGAGCGGGACGAGCTGCTCGCGCAGCGCGTCGTCGGCCGCGTGGAGTGAGACTGCGAGCGTGACCGGGAGCTCGAACTCGATGAGACGTTGCATCCCGGGCACGACGCCGACCGTCGAGATCGTCAGGTGCCGGGCAGATAATCCGACGTCGGACTGCAACGTCCGGCACGCATCGAGCACCGCGTCGACGTTCGCCAGCGGCTCGCCCATGCCCATGAAGACGACGTTCGAGACGCGCTGTGGTGAGTTGTGTTGCGCCCGCACGACTTGCTCGACGATCTCGCCCGACGACAGATGACGTTCGAAGCCCGCCTGACCCGTCGCGCAGAACGTGCATGCCATGGCACAGCCGGCTTGCGAGGACACGCACACCGTCGCACGGTCGCGGTAGCGCATGAGGACGGTCTCGACCTGCGCGTCGTCGTGCGTTTGCCACAGCCACTTGACCGTCGTGTCGCGATCGGAACGCTGCTCGATCCGGAGATCGAGTGCGAGCGGCAGCGCCTCGGCGAGCCCGGCGCGCAGGCGGCGAGGAAGGTTGGTCAGCTCGTCGAGCGGTCTGCGCTGGGCGAGCAGGCCTTCGCGGAGCTGCCGGGAACGGTACGCCGGCTCGCCCATCGACGCGAGCAGGCGGTCGATCTCCTCCGCGGTGGCGCCGTAGCGGCTGGTCATGCGGCGTCGACCTCGCACTCGTATGCCCGGTCGACGCGGTGCACCGTGAAGCCGAGCGAGCGATACAGCGCGAGCGCCGGCGCGTTCTCGGCCGCACAGAACAGCATTCCGGTGTCGATGCCGCGCGCCGCGACTCGGTGGAGGCCTTCGAGCGCGAGAGCACGGCCGAGCCCGGAGCCCTGGGCGCGCGGGTCGATGCCGATGACGAAGATCTCGCCGAGCCGCGGTTCGGTGCCGCGGGCTTCGTGGAGCTTCAGCCAGTTGAAGCCGGCCAGGCCCGAAGCGTCGAACGCGAGCAGGAACAGCGACGGGTCGAACCACGGTTCGCTCGTGCGCCGGGCGAGTGTTTCCCGCGTCCAGCCGCCTTGTTCGGGGTGGTGCGCGAACGCGCGGTTGTTGACTTCCAGCCAGGCCCGTTCGTCGCGGCCGGCCTCGAACGTCCGGACTGTGACCGGGGCCGGGAAGGCCGCCGCTTCGGCGACCGGCAGCGGAACGCGCATCTCGTAGAGCTCGCGCGCGAC
>DATMUX010000700.1:0-4882 GCA_035563695.1 Acidimicrobiia bacterium | reverse complement strand
CGAGCAGCTCGACCGTGCCGTCGTCGGGCCCGGCCGCGGCCAGGAGATCGCGCGCCGCGTCGCGCACCGACATCGCGTCGCGCAGGGCCAGCCGCACGAGCCCGCGTTCGGTCTTGTGGGCGATCGCGTCACCGCACAGCTTCACGACGACGGGGAACCCCAGCTCCTCCGCGGCGGCCACCGCCGCGTCGGCGCCGGCGGCCGTGCGTTCCGGCAGCACGGGCACGCCGTAGCGCGCGAGCAGCTGCTTCGACGCAGCCTCGTTGAGAGTGGGCACGACCGCTCAGGCTAGCGGCGGCCTCCGGCGAGACCCGTCACGTCACGGTCCGAAGCGCGTCACCGCGCCGCGTGGGTCGAACTCCATGCCCGGGGCCCACGCGATCTCCCACCGGTTCCCTTCGGGATCGGCGAAGTACCCGGACCGCCCGCCCCACTCGCGGTCGGTCGGTTCCATGATCGGCCGTCCGCCCGCCGCGACTGCGGCCGCGAACGCAGTGTCGACCTGCTCGCGCGCGTCGACGTTGCACGCGAGCGTGACGCCGTTCCATGCCGCCGGCGGCGCGGGCTCCCCGGGCGCGGCCTCCGCGGTCAGTAGATCCATCGAGTACAGACCGAGCACAGCGCCACCGAGGAGGAACGACGCGAACTCACCTTCGATGTCGGAGCCGATCGGCCACCCGAGACGCACGTAGAAGTCGCGCAGCAAGGTGTGGTCGCGGGCACCGATCGTGACGAAGCTGAGCCGGTGCGGGAGCGCGTGCGCGTCCATCAGACCGCCGCTGACCGGCCCTGCCAGAACTCGTCGCGCAACACTCGTTTGAGGAGCTTGCCCGAGTCGGTGCGCGGCAGCTCGGCGCGCACCTCGTATGCGCGCGGGTGTTTGTAGTGCGCGAGCCGTGGCTCGGCGAAGGCGCGGAGCTCGTCGACGTCGAGGCTCCCGCCCGCTTTCGGCTGCACGATCGCGTACACGCTCTCGCCCCACTCGTCGTCGGGGATCCCGAAGACCGCGACGTCCATGACGCCGGGATGCGCGTGCAGCACCGCCTCGATCTCGGCCGGGTAGATGTTCACCCCGCCGGAGATGATCATGTCCTTTTTGCGGTCGCAGATGTACACGTAGCCCTCGTCGTCGAGGTACGCGACGTCGCCGACCGATTTCCACTCGTCGTCGTCGAGCTCGGTCAGCTGCTCCGTGGTGCGGTGGTAGCCGTCCATGGCGAGGCCCGTGCGGACGAAGAGCTCCCCGGGCTCGGCCGGTGACGCCACGCGCCCGTCTTCGGTCACGATCTTGATCTCGATGCCGCCGTACGGCTTGCCGCACGAGCCCGGTTTGCGCAACTGGTCCTCGGGTCGCAGCACGGTGTCGACACCGAGCTCGGTCGATCCGTACACCTCGAACAGGAAGCCGTCGCCGAGCTTGCCGATCAGTTCCTCCTTCAGCGCGTAGGGAACGGGCGCGGCGTTGGCGATGAGGCAGATCATCGACGACATGTCGGCGCGGGCGAGCACCTCGTCCGGCAGCGACACGATGCGCTTCAACTGGGTGGGAGCCGAGAACGTGTTCGTCACGCGGTGCTCCCGGACGAGCTCTACCCACCGCGTCGCGTCGAACTTGCGGAGCACGACCACCGGCGCGCCGAGCGTGTGCGCCAACGACGCGAACGCGAGGGGACCCGAGTGGTACAGCGGGCCGGTCGTGAGGTGCACCGAGTCTTCGTGCAACAGGTTCAGCTCGGCGAGCAGCGCGAACACGATCTGCCGGTCGGTGCGCGTCCGCAGCGCGCCTTTGGGCTTCCCGGTGGTGCCCGAGGTGTAGATCATCGCCGCGCCGGCCTCGCTCGTCGGCTCGAGATCGGGCTCGCCGTCGGGCTGACCGGCGGTGACGTCGTCCCAGCGCAGGAAGCCGGAGCCGTCCGGCGGCTCTCCGCCGAAGACCACGAAGGCCCGCACCTTCGGCAGCTGCGCGCGCACCTCGGCGACGAGCGGCGCCTGCTCCGCGTCGACGACCACGATGGTCGCGTCCGAGTTGTCGATGACGTACTGCATCTCCTCGGCGTTGAACCGGTACGAGAGCGGGACGGCGACGAGGTTGCACTTGCGCGCCGCGTGGATCGTTGCCAGCACCTCGAGCGAGTTCGGTCCGCACCACACGAGTCGCTCGTCGGAGCGCGCGCCCGCCGTGAGCAGTCCGTGCGCGAGCCGGTTGACCAACTCGTTGAGCTCGCGAAACGTAGTGTTCGACGGCGTCGCGCCGCCGCTGCCGTCGACGACGACCGCGACCTTGGAGGGCGTGTTCTGTGCGTGGACGGCGAGGGCATCGAGCGGCGCGTTCATGGGTCCCGACACTAGATCCCGCCGTAGGGCCGGAGTCCCAGGTCACGACATGGTCAGGTTGGGCCCAATTTCGGGCTCTCGTCGCTTTCGGTCTGCCGGCGCCGCCACCGCATGTCGACCCCCGGCCCTGGTGAAGACCGACGCATCGGCGTGGCTGACCGGCGACGTGCTCGTGGTCGGCGGCGGCTCCGGGGTGAGCGCGCACGGCTGAGCCCTGGCACGACCTGGCTGATGCGTGTGCGGGGATGCCGAGGAACAGGCGCGAGCGTACGGGTGCGCGTACAGGTGCGCGCACGGGCGCGCGCACCTGTGCGCGCGCGTCCTTCGCGCGATGCCCCCACCTCCGGCGGATCGACGTAGCGCCTTCGCGCTCCGGACCATTTCCCACCGGGAAACGCGGGCCAGTTCGGTGGAGACCCGGTAGAGATTCGTGCCGATCACACCCGCGCCGTACGCACCCTAGCAACTGTTCTCGCAGGTCAGCGTGCGTGCGCGCGTCCGAGTAGGCCGATACGACACGAGATCCCGCCGGTAGTGTGTCGCTCGTGCCCCGGTCGTTCGCCGTGCGCGGTGTCGTCGAAGGCTTCTACGGCACTCCATGGGCGCACGGCGCTCGCCGGTCGGTGATCACCTTCCTTGCCGGCCACGGCATGAACGCGTACGTGTACGCACCCAAGGACGACGCGAAGCACCGGGCCGAGTGGCGCGCGCCGTACCACGACCGGGAGCTGGCCGAGTTCGCGCAGCTCGCGTTGCACTCGGACGCGCACGGCGTGCGCTTCGGCTTCGCGATCTCTCCCGGCCTCGACATCGATTACGAATCCGACGCCGATCGCCGGGTCCTGCTCGGCAAGCTCGACCCGCTGCGCGCCGCCGGCGTCACGTGGTTCTGCCTGCTGCTCGACGACATTCCGATGCAGCCCGGGCTCGCCCCCCGCCAAGCCGCGCTCGCGACCTGGTTGACGGGCGCGCTCGCCGACGCGCGGCTGACGGTGTGCCCGACAGAGTATGTAGGGACGCATCCCTCGCGGTACTTGTCGGAGCTCGGCGCCGGGCTCCCGCCCGACGTCGACATCATGTGGACCGGCCCGACCGTCTGCTCACCCGAGCTGCGGGCCGGCGACGCGCGGGGCTGGACCAACGCGCTCGGCGGGCGGCGTGTGCTCGTCTGGGACAATTTCCCGGTGAACGACGCGTTGATGACCGCGTCGCTGCACCTCGGTCCGTACACGGCGCGCGATCCCGAGCTGTGCGAGGTCGTCGGCGGGATCCTCTGCAACCCCATGACCCAGGCGCACGCCTCGCAGATTCCGCTCGCGACGGCCATGGACTTCCTGCGCGATCCCGACGCATACGACCCGGCCGCGTCGTGGGCGCGCGCGATCGCCGCTGTGGGCGGCGCGCGCGCCGAGCCGCTCGCCGTGCTGGCGCGCGCGTGTGCCGACTCCCCGATCGCCGAACCGGACACGCTCGATCTCGCGCGCCGGGTCGACGCGCTCGGCGACGAGCTCGACGGGCCGGGGTGGATCGGCGCGGTCGCCGACCTGAAGGCGGAGCTCACCGCGGCGCGTGATCTCCCCGATGCCTTTCCCGGTGAGGGCGCCGCCCTCGACGCCGAGGTCGCGCCGTGGGCGCGCGCGGCGCGGACCGAGGCCGAGGCGGGCCTGGCCGCGCTGCGCCTGATCCAGGCCTCACGGCCCGTCGCCGTGGTGGACACGGACGGTGGCGGCCGGGCGGCCCCACCCGACCCCGAGTCGGCCATGCAGACGGCGTTCGTCCTTCTGTTTCTCTGGAAGGGCGCGCGTGCCGATGAGAACGTCGTGTACGGGCCTCGGTTCGCGATCTACACGCCGGTCGTCCAGATGGCCGACGGCGCGCCCGCGCTCGACGCGGCCGCGGCCGTGCGCGAGAACGCGAATGCGATCGACGCGCTCTGCCGGCTCGCGCTCTCGACGTATGACACATGGCGTACGACCGCGGCGGACGCCTCGCTGAGAGTTCTCGTCGACGGCGAGGAGCGCGCGGTATCCGCCGGCGGCACCTTCGACGGGCGCGGCGCGATGACGCTGTTGCGCCTGGGCTCGTTGTGCACGCGGGTCGCGCGGGGCGAGGAGTTGCCGTTCTCCGATCGACGGTTCGCATGACCGAGCTCGCAATCTCGGTCGTGATGCCGGCGTACAACGAGGCCGAGATCCTCGCGACGTCGGTGAAGAGCGTCGTCGAAGGGCTGCGCGAGCGCGACGAGCCCTTCGAGGTCATCATCGTCGAGAACGGTTCCACCGACGGCACGTTCGGCATCGCGCAACAGATCGCCGTGGAGCTGCCCGAGGTACGCGTCGAGCATCGTGAGGAGGCCGACTACGGGCGCGCGCTGCGCCACGGCCTCCTGGGCGCGACCGGCACCGCGGTCGTGAACTTCGATACCGACTACTTCGATCTCGAGTTCCTCGATGCCGCGGTCGCGAAGGTCGGCGCGCCCGGCGGGCCCGCGATCGTGGTGGGCTCGAAGCGGGCCGAGGGCGCCACCGACACGAGATCACCGCTGCGG
>DATMUX010000699.1:0-3523 GCA_035563695.1 Acidimicrobiia bacterium | reverse complement strand
CGCGGGAATCGGATACGGCAAGTCGGCTCTGGCGGTTGCGGCATTCACCCGCGTGTTCGACGACCCGAGCACGAGCTACAACTGGAAGGGTTATGCCAACGGCGATCCCGCCTTCACGGTGGGAACGGGACTCGTGTGGGGCCTCGACCTGAACGGTGACGGCGTTCCCGACTACCTCGTCGTGATGATCAATGACGGAGCGAACGTGGTCGCCGGCGTGACGAATGCCGACGGGAGCAAGGTCCTCTGTGGCGGTAGTCCGAACTGGGATCCCGCGACGGCCGGATATTTCGTGGCCTTCTACGCCTCGTGCATCGGCCATCCGGCACGCGTGCAGGCGCAAGCCTTCATGGTGTACGAGACCGCGACGACCGTCTCGCAGGACATCACGGCGTGGACCGGCCCGGTGTCACCACCGCCTCCGCCTCCCCCGCCGCCGCCTCCTCCGGGCCCCGGCTACTGGATGGTGAGCTCGACGGGAACGGTGTACGCGTTCGGTCACGCGCGCAACTACGGCAGCGCGCAGACGGTGTTCGTATCCCACATCGAGCCGACCCCGTCCCGAGGCGGATATTGGATCGTGAACCGCGCGGGCCAGGTCTTCGCGTTCGGCAACGCCCGCAACCTCGGCAACGCGTCCGGCCTCATCGAGGGCGAGAGCGTCAGCAGCCTGTCGACGACGCCCACGGGACTCGGCTACTGGATGTTCACCAGCCGGGGCCGCGTGCTGACCTTCGGTGACGCCCACTTCTTCGGCGACATGTCCGGTACCCCGCTCAATGGACCCGTTGTGGGTTCCGTTGCGACGCCGACGGGCTACGGCTACTACATGGTTGCGAGTGACGGCGGGATCTTCGCGTTCGGCGACGCGCACTTCCACGGGTCGATGGGAGGTGTCCGGCTCAACCAGCCCGTGAACGGACTGGTGCCCACTTCCGACAATCACGGCTACTGGCTCGTCGCGTCCGACGGCGGCATCTTCGCATTCGACGCGCCCTTCCGCGGCTCCATGGGAGGCACGCGCCTCAACAAGCCGATCATCGGAATGGTCCGCTACGGCAACGGGTATCTGATGGTCGCGAGCGACGGCGGCATCTTCAGCTTCAGCAATCAGCCGTTCTACGGATCGCTCGGCGGCGTCATCCTCCCCGCGCCGGTCGCCGGCGTGGCGGCCGGCTCATGAGACGGCGCCCTCGGCGCTACAGCGCGTAGGTTCGCACCAGGCGGAGCACCGCTGTGGCGTCGGGGCCGTCGGCCACGAGATTCGTCTCGTCCGGCTCGATCCGACGCGCCGCCACCTCGCAGAACTCGGCGGCGGAGCCTCGGACGGTCGTGAGCGCGGTCGCGTCGGGATCGAACCGCCACCGCTCGCCGTTCGGTCCGATCAGGTCGAGCGCGACCGGACCGTGCATCGTCATGTCGGCGCGCTCGAACGCGTACGGGAGCGTCCGCCAGGCCAGCCGCGCGATGTACTGCAATCGATCGGTCGGCTCGAGCACCTTTCCGAGCGCGGACGCGATGTCACCGGTGTGTATCCAACACTCCGCGAGGCGGGTCGCGGCGAGCGTCTGTACCGAGAGCCGGTTGGTCACCCAGGTGGCGCGCGCGTGGGGATCGGCCGTCTGCAACGCGGCACACAGTGCTCGCGACGCATCGTGCCACCGTTGTCGAATTGCCGGTCCGCCCGCGGCTCGGTCCGTCTCGACCTGCGCGGCCGCCGCGTCGTCCACCGACACCTTCTGATCCTCCCGCCGGCCCATCAAGCCGTACGCGAGGGGTTCGAGCTCGCCGCGGACGCTTGCGGTCGCGAGCTCGTCGGTCTGCGCGAGGTGCAGGAGCACCGACGCAACGTCCCATCCGACACAGCGCGTCGGGCGCTCCCAGTCGTTGTGCGTGCACCCGTCGACCAGCTCACCGAGCTCGGCGTGTTGCGCGGCGACGGCACCCACGAGGTCGTCCACGGGGCCAGGCTACCGACCCGCTCCCGCGGCGTTCTGCGGGTCAGCCGGTGATGGGTTTTGGCGCGCCGCGTCTCCAAGACACGTGTTGCCGCGCGGCCGTACTCGTGCGCGCTACGTTGCGTCGAAGCCCCCTACCGCACGAGGACGAGCTCGCTCATGACCACCACGATCGGCGTCGGTCTCATCGGGGCAGGCATGATCGGCCAGGGACACGCGTATGCCCTCCGGCTGCTCACCGACGACGGCGACGTGCGTCCCGTGGCCGTCACCGACCTCTCGAGTGACGCGGTGGACTCAGCCCTCCGCATCTGCCCGTTCGAACGCGTCGCGCCCGACGCGCAGGCCGTGATCGACGACCCAGACGTCGACGCGATCGTCATCGTCACGCCGACGACAACACACCACGATCTCGTGCGAGCAACCCTCGCCACCGGCAAGCCGCTGCTGTGTGAGAAGCCGCTGGCGACAAGCTTCGATGTCGTGCGCGCGATGTGTGCCGACGTCGCGACGTCGGGCCGCACTGCGCAGGTCGGCTTCCATTCGCGCTTTCACCCGCTGATCAACGAGCTCGTGCGTCTCGTCGAGACGGAGGAGCTCGGGGCGCCGATGGGCTACACGTTGCGCGACGACCAGTACTGGCCCACCGGCGATGTGGTTCCCGGCCACAGCTCGTGGCGGTCCCGGCGCGAGCACGCGGGCGGCGGCGCACTCCTGGAGCACTCGATTCACAGCGCCGACATCCTCTCGTGGCTCTTCGGGCCGGCATCACACGTCTACGCCCGCACGCGAAACGTGTTCGGCTACGACGTCGAGGACACGGCGGTGTGCACGATCGAGCACGCAGCGGGAACCGTGGGCACGCTCATCTCCATCTTCAACGGTGTCCGCGGCCGCGAGGAACGGCGCCTCGAGGTGTTCTTCGAGCGCGGTGCCGTCGAAGTCACGACCGACTTCCTCGTCGGCGCACGTGAAGACGGTTTCCTGATTCAGCGACCCGACCAGGAACCTGAGCGGCTCGACGTCGCGGCGCTGCGCGAACGCGCGTTCGCGGAGGCCGGCATCGAACGGCGCGACTTCTTCGTCTATCTCTATCCCGCAGCGCGCGCGTTCGTGCGCTCCGCGGTGGAGGAACAGCCGGCGTCACCTGGTTTCGCCGACGCCCTGGCGGCGCACGCGCTCGTCGACGCGGCCTACCGATCCGCAGCGAGCGGATCGGCCGAACCCGTCGAGCTCGGTTGACCACCCACGAACACTGCGACGCCTGCGGCTTCGACGGTGGTCTTTACGACGACGCATCCCTGCTTGCCGCACTACGCGAGCTCGGGCCGCGGTGGCGTGCAATGGTCGCCGGCGCGGGTCCTGCGCTCCACGTGCGGCCCGAACCCGGCGTGTGGTCGGCGATCGAATACGCCGCCCACAGCCGCGATATCACCGCCTTGCACGTCTTCGGAGTCGAACAGGCGCTCACGGGCGACGAGCCCGTCTTGCCGGCGATCGAGAGCGACGACCTGATCGAGTCCGCGGCCGCGCACTACGCCGATGAAGACCCCGCCACGGTCGTC
>DATMUX010000698.1:0-10364 GCA_035563695.1 Acidimicrobiia bacterium | reverse complement strand
CCGGCCGGACTCGGCCGCCGCTCGCACGATGCCGAGCGCCGTGCCGTAGCCGACACACGCCAGCGCTCCCGTGTTGCAGTGCGTGAGCACCGTGGCGCGCTCGGGGACGAACGGGAGGCCGTGCGCGCCGATGCGCCGGTTGCATTCCACATCGGCGACCGCGATGCGCCGGGCGATCTCCAGGGCGCGCGCGGCGCCGCCTTCTTCGTACGCCGCGAGCGCGAGTGCCACTCCCCTTCCGAGATTGACCGCGGTCGGGCGCGTCCTCGCGATGCGCGCGGCCGCGGCGCGCACCTGCCGCTTGGTGCGCATCGTGTGCGCCGCGAGGGCGACGCCGTACGCGCCGGCGGCGCCGAGCGCGGGCGCGCCCCGCACCGCGAGCGTCGCGATCGCGTCGCACAACTCGTCGACGCTCGTGCACCGCACGAAGCGCAGCCGTCGCGGGAGCGCGCGCTGATCGATCAGGCGAACGGCGCCGTTGCGCCACTCCACGGTCGGCGGTATCGGATTCACGGCGCCGGATGGTACGCCCGCCGCCCCCCTTGCGAACCTGCGTCAATATTCCATGCCTGGCATGGATCTCTGACGCAGGTTCGCCGAAGAAGGGGTCAGTACCGGTAGTGGTCGGGCTTGTACGGGCCCTCGACGGGGACGCCGATGTACTCGGCCTGCTCCTCGGTCAGCTCGGTGAGCTTCACCCCGAGCTTGGCGAGATGCAGGCGCGCGACCTTCTCGTCGAGATGCTTCGGAAGCGTGTACACCTTGCGCTCGTAGAAGTCGGTGTGCGAGAACAGCTCGACCTGGGCGATGACCTGGTTCGTGAAGCTGTTCGACATCACGAAGCTCGGGTGTCCGGTCGCGCAGCCGAGGTTCAGCAGCCGGCCTTCGGCGAGCACGATGATCGCGTGCCCGTCGGGGAACACCCACTCGTCGACCTGCGGCTTCACGTTCTTGCGTTCGATGCCGGGCACCTTCGCCAGGCCGGCCATGTCGATCTCGGTGTCGAAGTGGCCGATGTTGCCGACGATCGCGTTGTGCTTCATCTGCAACATCGCGTCGACGGTGATCACGTTCTTGTTGCCCGTGGTCGTGACGAAGATGTCGGCTGTGCGGAGGACGTCGTCGAGCGTGGTGACCTGGTATCCCTCCATCGCGGCCTGCAGGGCGCAGATCGGGTCGATCTCGGTGATCACGACGCGGGCGCCCTGACCCCGTAACGACTGCGCGCAACCCTTGCCGACGTCGCCGTAGCCGCATACCACCGCCGCCTTGCCCGCGATCATCACGTCCGTGGCGCGGTTGATGCCGTCGACGAGCGAGTGGCGGCAGCCGTAGAGGTTGTCGAACTTCGACTTCGTGACCGAGTCGTTCACGTTGATGGCCGGGAACAGCAGCGTGCCCGCTTGCATCATCTGGTAAAGACGGTGCACGCCCGTGGTGGTCTCCTCGGTGACACCACGAATGCCGGCAGCGATCTCGTGCCAGAGCTTCGGGTTCTCGCCGAGCAGCCGGCCGAGCACTCCAAGCACGACCGCGAACTCCTCGTTGTCGGCCGTCGACGGGTCGGGCACCTTGCCGGCCTTCTCGTACTCGACGCCCTTGTGCACGAGCAGCGTGGCGTCACCGCCGTCGTCGAGGATCATGTTCGGACCACTCCCCGCCCCGGAGCCGCCGGCCTCGCGGCCACCGGGCCAGCGCAGGATCTGCTCGGTGCACCACCAGTACTCCTCGAGCGACTCACCCTTCCACGCGAACACGGGGATACCGCGCGCCGCGATCGCCGCGGCCGCGTGGTCCTGTGTGGAGAAGATGTTGCAGCTCGCCCACCGCACCTGCGCGCCGAGCTCGACGAGCGTCTCGATGAGCACCGCGGTCTGGATCGTCATGTGCAGCGAACCCGCGATGCGGGCACCCGCGAGCGGCTTGGTCGGCCCGTACTCCTCGCGGCAGGCCATGAGCCCGGGCATCTCGACCTCGGCGAGCTCGATCTCCTTACGGCCCCACTCGGCGAGAGAGAGATCGGCCACCTTGAAGTCGGTGAACGCGCCGGACGCGCCGGCGGAACGGGATTCGGTCGTCGTCATGGAGAACTCCTTGGCTGGGCGCGCACGCGCGCGCATGAGCGTTTGGAGTCGGCCCGGATCACCGGATGACAGCCCGAGACGCAACCCGAGGGGCGCTCGCGGCCCGACCGAGGCTCGATGTTAGCCGTTCGCCGCGCGACCATGCCCCTATGAGCACGATCGTCGCCGCCGTCCAGGCCGCGCCCGTCCTTCTCGACCGCGACGCCACGATCGACAAGGTCGGGCTCCTCACGAAGGAGGCGGCCGACAATGGTGCGCGACTCGTCGCGTTCCCCGAGGGCTTCGTCCCGAACTATCCCGACTGGGTCTGGCGCACGGTGCCGTGGACCGACACCGACAAGGAGTGGTACGCCCGCTGGGTCGACCAGTGCGTCGATGTGCCCGGCCCGGCGGTGGACGCGCTCGGCGCGATCGCACGCGAGCACGAGCTGTACCTGGCGGTGCCCGTCAACGAGCGCGACGGCGGCACCGTCTACAACACGATCCTGTACTTCGGTCCCGACGGCGCGCTCGCGGGGACCCATCGCAAGCTCGTCGCGACCGGTGGCGAGCGGCTCGTCTGGGGGATGGGCGACGGTTCCACGCTGACGACGTTCGACACGCCGTTCGGGCGTGTCGGCGGTCTGATCTGCTGGGAGCTCTACATGCCGCTCGCCCGCGTCGCGATGTACGAGCAGCGCGTCGACATCTTGCTCGCGCCCACGTGGGACAACTCCGACGTGTGGGTGCCGTCGATGCGCCACATCGCCAAGGAGGGACGCTGCTACGTCGTCGGCGTCACCTCGTGCCTCCGTGCGACCGACGTCCCCGCGGGCGCACCCGGCCGCGACGACATCTACGGCGGTGACGACGACTGGATGTCACCCGGCAACTCGGTGATCGTCGACCCGTACGGCCACGTGCTCGCGGGCCCGATCACGGAGACGCCGGGGATCCTGTACGCCGAGGTCGACCCGGTTCGGGTGCAGCAGGCGCGCCGGCAGTTCGACGCGGTCGGCCACTACTCCCGTCCCGACGTCTTCCGCTTCGAGGTGCGGCGCACCGACTGACGCACGCCCCCGCACGGGATGCCCGTGGTCACCCATGTGGCCACATAAGGCCAGAATCGTGACCACGACGGGGCTACGGCAGCTTCGCGAGCCGGGCCTTGAGCTCGAAGATCGCGTCGATCGGCCCGGGATCGACATCGTTCTGCAGCGCGAGGTAGCAGCTCACCCAGTCACCCACGTACATCAGGTCGAGCAGCTGCGCGAGGCGTCCCTCGCCTTGCGCTTCGACCGACAGCACCTGGTGCACGCACTCGTCGATGATCTCGCGGGTCACGTCGAAACGCGGCGAGAGACGCTCGTGCTCGAAGCCGTGCCGCAGCTCGACCAGCGTGACGAGCTGACGCGTGACGTCGCCGTGCTGACCCCAGGCGCAGATCTCGTTGTGGTCGAGCTCGGGGTACTGGTGCCAGAACGCCGGCGCCTTCGCGTTCTCGTTGACGTCGCACTTCCAGCGATACGCCGCGACACCGCCGAGCGCTCCACCGCCGTAGATCAACGGGACGGTGCGGTCGATGCGACGGGCCAGCTCGCGCGCGGGATTCGCCGCCCCTTCCACCGCCGGCCGGCACGCGTCGCGCCGCGTCGCGAGTTGCATCTGCGCCCGGACCAGCTGCGCATGCGCAGACGGCGCGAGACCCGTGCGGTAGAGCGTCACCAGCAGCGGTGCGACGAGTGCGCCGATCGCGGCACGCGGCAGGAACCCGTCAGGGCATGCGAGATGGAGCGCACCCCCGTCACGCGCGATGTCGGCGAGCCGGCCGCCGCACGAGATCGCCACGAGCTGCGCGCCCTTCTCGAGCGCGCTCGTCGCCATCGAGAGCGTCTCCTCGGTATCGCCCGAGTACGACACCGCGAACGCGAGCGTCTCGGGCCCGACGAACGCGGGCGTGCGGATCTGCTTGAGCACGGTGACCGGTACCGGGAGCTCGTCGTTGCACGCCGCGGCGACGACGTCGCCGGAGATGCCGGAGCCACCCATGCCCATCACGACGATATTGCGGATGCGCGCCCGGTTCGGGAACGCGTCGGCATGCACCTCGCCCGTCGCCTCGTGCGCGGCCGCGAGCTGCTCCGGAAGCCCTTCGACCGCCCCCAGAAAGTTCATCGAGTCGGTCGTCATATCGCTTTGTCGCCCTCGCTGCTCGCCGGGATACCCGGCTCGCGGACGCTCGGGACTCCGGCGAGCTCGCTCGCTTCGCTCGCTCGCCGCCCCATGAACCTGGAGCCAGCCATCAGAACGTCGGCGAGATGCCGTCGGACTCGGCCTTGGCCATGAGTCGCGCGTGCTCGGCTTCGTCGACCGTCTCGGCGTCGTCGATCAGCAGATCGGGAATGTCGCCGTCGAGCACGCGGTAGCGACGCGCGAGACGCGGGTTGTACAGCGTCTGCTCGTCGGCGAAGTAGAGCAGCGGTCCTTTGTCCTCGGGGCATGCGAGGATCTCGAGCAGCTTGGGGTCGAGCGCCATGCGGCGCAGGCTACCCGTTGGCGCGCCGGATCACTCGCCCCGCACCAAGGTCAGCACCTCACGCGTGTGGGCGTCGCACGACGGGGCATCGGCCGCTTCCAAGTTGAGCCGCAGCAGCGGCTCCGTGTTGCTCGGCCGCAGGTTGAACCACCAGTCGCCGTTGTCGACGGTCAGCCCGTCGAGCTGATCCTGCGGCCGGTCGGCGTACGCGGCGGCAACGCGTTCGATGACGGCGACGGGATCGTCGACACGCGAGTTGATCTCACCGCTCTGTACGTAGCGTTCGTACGGCTTGCGCAGTTCCGACAGCGGAACGCCTGCCCGGCTCAACTGCTCGAGCACGCACAACGCGGCGATCGAGCCGGAATCGGCCCGCCAGTTGTTGCGAAAGTAGTAGTGCGCGGAGTGCTCGCCCCCGAAGATCGCTCCTGTCTCGGCCATCACCTGCTTGATGAACGAATGTCCCACGCGCGTGCGCACCGGCGTGCCGCCGTGCTCACGGATCACCTCCGGCACTGCCCGCGAGCAGATGAGGTTGTGCACGACCGTCTCGCCGGGGTGGTGATCGAGGATGCCCGCGGCGACGATCGCCGTCGTCGTCGAGCCGCTCACGGGCATGCCCTGGTCGTCGACCAGGAACACGCGGTCGGCGTCACCGTCGAACGCGAGCCCGACGTCGGCGCGGAGATCGAGCACCGTGCGCTGCAGGTCCTTCAGGTTCTCGGGCTGAATCGGATCGGCCGGATGGTTCGGAAAGGTTCCGTCGAGCTCCCCGTACATGACGGTGAGCGAGAACGGCAGCCCCTCGAACACCTTCGGCACGACCAGCCCGCCCATGCCGTTGGCCGTGTCGGCCACGACCTTCAGGGGCCGCAGGACGCTCGGGTCGACGAAGGATCGGACGTGCTCACCGAACTGCTCGAGTAGCTCGCGATGTTCGAGCTTGCCCGGCACCTCGCCGCGCGATGTCACCCCCGACGCGACCATCTCCTTGATCTGCTGCAGTCCGGTCTGCTCACCGATCGGCGCCGCACCGGCCCGGCACATCTTGATCCCGTTGTACTGCGCGGGATTGTGGCTCGCGGTGAACATCGCGGCGGGCGCGTCGAGCACGCCCGACGCGAAATACACGACGTCGGTGGACGACAGGCCGATGTCGATGACGTCGGCGCCCGCGAGCATTGCGCCTTCGATGAAGGCCCCCGCGAGGGGCTCCGACGACGGCCGCATGTCGCGGCCGACGACGACGTGCTGCGCGCCGGTGAAATGCGCGAAGACGTTGCCGATCCGCCGCGCGAGCGTCTCGTCGATCTCGTCCGGGTAGATGCCGCGGACGTCGTACGCCTTGAAGATCGCGTCGAGAGTGATGACCAGCTCCTCCGACGATGGGGACGAATTTCGCGGGGAATCGCACTCCCTCCCCGCGAGCCGGCCGGTCATGGTAGCGCCGGGGCCGGTTCCCTCCGATCGGGTGGCTCGCCGTGCTCCCCGCGCTCCTCGGGCTCGCCCGGCTCGTCGCCCGAGCCGGGCACGCCGTCCCGGGAGCCCTCCGGCGCGCTTCCGTTGCTCGGACCGTCGTCGCCGCCGTTGCGGGTGCCGTCGGCGCCGCTGGCGAACCGGGTGGCACCGGTCCAGAGCGCGAGCAGCACCAACCCGACGAGGCCCGCGACGGTCAGGATCCGGCCCAGCCAATCGGCCGTCGTCAACCCGTACGACAACGTCACGTGCGTCGACGTCGGCACGACGACCATGAGGTTCGGTGCCAACCGGTATGGACCCTTCGCGCCGCTCACGTGCCAGTTCGGGAAGTACGACTCCTTCACCTCGACCGGCTTGCCCACCTGTGACACGTCGAAGGAGATCGTGTCGACGTTGCGGTGCACGTTCGACACCGTCACGGGATCAATCGTGCGCGGCTGGACGCTCGCGAGGTTGCGGCCGTCGACGTGCATCCACGAGCCCGGCCCGGTCTGTGCGTACGCGACCCCGAGCGTCGCGCGGTTCTGCCACCACTGTGCGGTCGTGCACTCCCACGAGCCGAGCTGAGGCTCCGGCGTCGTCGAATCGCCCCACGGCTGGTTCCAGCACTTCGAGTAGCTGCCCGCGTGCGTCTTGGCGATGACGGGTTCCTGGCTCATGCCGACGACGAGATCGCTGTTCGCGACCTCGTACACCTTCCAACCCTTGAGCTGCGTGCCCGGGATCTCTCCGGGGATGTCCTTCACCAGTGTGAGCTGGTCGCTCGTCTTCGCCAGCGCCTGCGCTTGCGGGGTCCAGAGCATGAGATAGCGCACGCCCAGCATCTGCAGGTGACGAACGCACAGGTCGAAGTCCTTCTCCGGCGTGCCGTACACGAGCCCGCGCACCGGGTTGGACGGATGCTCGGCGCATTCGCTCACCGTGATGAAGTGGTACGACGTCGTCGCCGACGACTCGAAGTAGATGCCTTCCATCGAGTCGATCTTGCCGTGGGTCCAGTACGGCAGCAGCATGAGCGCGAGGCTCGTCCCGTAGCTGTTGATCGCGTCGGGGTCGCCCGACGACGGCTCCCACAGCGCGCGCCCCGGACCGTACTGGTCGGCGACCTGCTCCATGTCGGTCATCACGGTGTGGTACTGCGGCCATGTGGACTTGGCCTCGTACCCCGAGTAGTTCCACGCGGCCCAGCCGTGGATCGCGATCGCCGGATTGTGGTTGCGCGCTTCCCAGCCGCGCGCGATCGCGCCGGTGAGCACGCCGGGCATCTTCAGTCCGTGCCCGCCGATCTTGATCGCCGGCGGAAGGAACGCGATCAACACGACGGCGGCGGTCATGGTCACACGGCCGATGCGCCGCGACCGCTTCTCGATGAGGTCGGGCGCGAGGTCGGCGGGCGGCTCCCAGCCCTCGGGACCCTGATCGAAGCGGCGTTCGGCGAGGGCCCACGCCGCAGCGTTGCGCGCCTCGGGCGAGACGTCGGCTTCCGGGTCGGCCGTCGCGATCTCGGCCCACGCGCGGGCGCGCGCGTCCTGCAGATCACCGTCGCGTATCCATCGATACGCCCATCGCACGGCGCCCGCGACGAGCCGGCAGATCTCCGTCGCGCCCATCGCTGCGATCAGGCCCCACGTCAGCACCCAGAACGGCAGGAAGCGCGTGTTCCAGATCGCATGCTCCGGCCACTCGATGAACATGACGCCGATGACCAGCGCGAGCACCAGCAGCACCAACGTCGAGCGGCGCCGGTACCATCCGGCCGCGACGATCGCGACCGCGGCGAGCAGCCAGATCCACCCGGGAAGCCACAGCGTGGGCGAGTAGTGGTGCGGGGAGTTGTTCGGGTCGATGGGTGGGCGCCCGAGCGCGTTCCAGATGCCCTCGAGCGTGTGGCGAACCGGGCCGATCGGGATCAGCCAATGCGGGATCTTCGTGTTCCCGCGCGGGATCAGCTTCGTGTAACGCATGCTCTGCGTGTACGCCTGCTGCCACAGGAGCGGCAGGAGCCACACGGCCGAGAGCGAAAGGCTCACGAGGCCCACGGGAATCGCGATCGCCCAGGTGCGCCACGGGCGGCGCGTCAACCAGATCAACCCCGCGGCGATGATGATGAAGATCGCCACGACGATGTGCGACATGATGGCCAGGGCGATGAGGACCGCCGGCAGCCATCGTCGCCGGCCGGTGTCGAGCGTGTACGCGAACGCGCCCAGCCCGAACAGGGCGAACGCGAGTGCGATCGTGAAGGAGAACTCGCCGGCGAGCGTGCTGGCGATGTTGCCGCCGTAGATCTGCCAGTCGCTGCGGGTCTGCACCAGCGTGCCGAACGCCGCGATCGCGAAGGCCGGCGGCGCGGGCCACGGCGCCCGGAGGCCCTTGGCGAAGACGTACGCCGCCGCGGGCAGCATGAGCGGACCGCTGACCGTCACGAGCTTGAACGCGACGTCATAGGAGATGAACGGCACCTGGTCGAGCGCGGCGACCATCAACGCGGGGACGGGGAAGTAGTACTGGCCGGCGGGGAAACCCGCGTACCAATCAGGCGCCCATCCCGACAGCCGCAGCTTCGGGAACCAGTTGTGCTCGAGGAACCACGGCCACCAGACGTGCGCGCCCATGTCGCCGCCGTTGGTGGTGGTGCTGCGGAAGAGGTCGCCGAACTGCCAGCGCCAGTCGGTCGGGAACAGGTCGAACCGGAAGTGGTGGGGGCCGACCTGCATCCCGGGGTTGAGGATGCAGAACACGAGCCAGGTGCAGACCGCAACGATCGCCCACCCGACCAGCCGCTCCCAGAGCGCGCGGGGCTCGTCGTCCTCCTCGAGGGGGTGACTGACCTGCGGCAGGGCCTCGGGCGCGATGGTTGCCATGGGTTCGGACGCGGTCGTAGGAGCTGCCACCGGCGACCAGGATGCCAGACGGCCCCCTGCCACCGGCTTCACCCGCGGGCCCGGGCGGCGCGTCCGGCTCAGTTGCCGGTTCGCGCGAGCTCGAGGATCTCGTCGAGTGACAGCACGCCCGCGTCGTCCTGCCACGTGTTGGCTTCACACTTCGAACAGCGGTGGAACACGATCTCGCGTCCTGCGACGCGCATACGGATCGTGATGAGCGCCGTCTTCGCACATCCTGTGCAAACCAGCATTCCGTGCCTCCCTGACACAACGCCGGTCGTCTACCTCGGCAGCGAGAACGGAGGACTGAAGCGTCCATTTCGTGACCTTCACCACGTTTGCGAGGTTCCGCGCCCGTTCCGCCCGGCGGCCGTCAGTGCCGGATCACCGCATACGACGCGAGCGTGATGAGGTTGAAGCCCACGTGGAGCGGGATCGAGACCGAGAGGTCGCCGACCCAGACGGCCGCGACCCCCGAGATCATGCCGAGCGCGACGAGCGCGGGCAGGATCGCCAGGGTCCCGAGCACACCGCCGCCGATCAGGTGGGCGGCGCCGAACAGCACCGCCGACACCGCGATCGCGACCTCCGGGGAGTACCGCCGGCGCAGCGCGCGGAGCAGCAGCCCCCGAAAGAGGAGCTCCTCGGTGACGGGTGCGAACAGGCCGGCCCCGACGAGGAAGATGAGCCGGGCCGCACCCGACGATCGAGCCAGGTCCTGGACGACCCCTTCCTTCTCGTAATGCGCGAGCGCGATCAGCGGCAGCACGAACACGCCGAGCACGAACTGCAGCACGAGGCCCACGAGCAGCGCCCACATCCGGCGGGCGCGGACCTCGAGGCCGAAGTCTTCGCGTAGGCCGGCCCGGCCCTTGACCCGGCTGACGAGGACGAGCCCGCCGATCCAGGTGAGGTACTGGCCGCCGAAGATCAGGCCGATGAGCAGCGCCGGAATCGGGGCGGAGGACGCAACGGGTCCCGTGACCGCCAGGGCGATCGCGCCCCCGATCTGGGCCGCGATGAGGCCGGCGAAGTAGATGCCGAAGAAGTCGCCCAGACCCCACCGCAGGGGCGAGGTCCCCGGCGTCGGACCGGGGGCCGACCACGGAGATGGCGAACCCGGTTCCACCGGGTAAGGCTACCGATACGACCTTCCCGGTCGATCGACGCGAAGAACGCACGCGAAAATCGGAGGCGACCGCGCCTGGGGCCGGATCCGGCGTCGTCGGCCGTAGCATGGACGGAACACTCCTCGTGTGGAGCGCAGCGAGAACCCCTTGGGGGGAACACAAGTTGAGGGACGCATGAGCCCGAGCCCCGAAGATCAATGGCGACCCCCGGAACCGCCGGGTCGTCCGCCGCGGACCCCCGGAGGCGGTGGTGGACCGGGCAGTCCGGCTC
>DATMUX010000697.1:0-3573 GCA_035563695.1 Acidimicrobiia bacterium | reverse complement strand
GGCGCACCTCGGGCGCCGAGGCGACCCGCACCCGGTGTGCCGCGTGGCGCGCGCCCGTGCGGGCGCCGATCGCGACCAGCCGGGCGTTGCGCGCCGCGATCGTCGTCGAGAGGGCGCCGGCCGAGCGCCGCCACCGCGCCGCGGCGACGGCCAGCGCGGTCCCGGCGGCTCCCGCCCCGAGCACCACCCACCCCGACCTGCGCACATGGCGACGGTAGCGGCCCGGCACTAGACTTGACCGCACGGTCAAGTTTTCCGGGCCGCGTGTTCCGTCCCGGTTGCGTGCCTCGAGGAGCCCACAGATGCCCATCACCGACGAGCAACGCGTCGCCGAGTTGTGCGACGAGCTGCTGGCGAAGCACGACCCGAAGTCGACTCCGGCGGCCGAGCTCCTCGGCACGCAGTACGACCTCGGCCTGGCGTGGGTGCACTTCCCCGAAGGGTTCGGCGGGCTCGGGCTCTCGCCCAAGCTGCAGAACACGATCAACGGGAAGCTCTTCGGCGCGGGCGCGCCCGTCCCGTACGCGCGCAATCCGATCGGCTACGGCATGTGCGCGCCGACCGTCGTCGTGCACGGCTCCGACGCGGTCAAGCGCCGCTACCTGCGGCCGCTGTTCACGGGTGAGGACGTCTGGTGCCAGATGTTCAGCGAGCCCGGTGCGGGCTCGGACGTCGCCGGGCTCGCGACCCGTGCGGTGCGCGACGGCGACGAGTGGGTGCTGAACGGCCAGAAGGTGTGGACGACGCTCGCGCACGTCGCGAACTACGGCATCGTGCTCGCGCGCACGGACCCCGAGCAGGTGAAGCACAAGGGTCTGACGATGTTCATCATCGACATGCACGCGCCCGGCGTCGAGGTGCGGCCGTTGATGCAGGCGACGGGCGAGGCCGAGTTCAACGAGGTCTACATGACCGACGTGCGTATCCCCGACGCGCACCGGTTGGGCGACGCCGGCGAGGGCTGGCACGTCTCGCTCACGACGTTGATGAACGAGCGCGTGTCGATCGGCGGCCAGGTGACCCCGCGCGGCGCCGGCGTGATCGCCGTGGCCGTGAACGAGTGGAACCGCAGGCCCGCGCGGCACGATCCGGTCGGGCGCGACGGGCTGGTGCGCCTCTGGATCGACGCCGAGGTGAACCGGCTGACCAACGTGCGCGCGAGTCAGACACGCGTCAAGGGAACCCCCGGCCCCGAGGGCTCGGTCGGCAAGCTCGCGATGGCCGGCCTCAATCAGCGGATCATGAGCTTCGTCATGGACCTCATGGGTCCCGACGCCATGCTGTATCCGGCCGGCTACCCGATGGACCGGCCCCGGACGGCCATGGACCTGTCGAACCCCCAGAAGGCGTTCCTGCGGGTCCAGGCCAACTCGATCGAGGGCGGGACCACCAACATCATGAAGAACATCCTGGCCGAGCGGGTCCTCGGGATGCCGGGGGAGCCCCGGGCCGACAAGGACCTCCCCTGGAGCCAAGTGCCCCGAAGTTGACGAAGACCCGCGAACCGCGCGTCCAATTTCCGGGTGGAGTAGGGGCCCAGACCTGAAGATCTGGGAGCCGGATGCCGACCGGAAAAGGGATGTTCGGTGTCGCGCGTGCGCGCATGGCGGTCGTCGGGGCGTTGCTCGTCGCCGGCGGGCTGCCGGCCGTCGCGGGTGCCGCCACGACGAATCAGGGTCCGGCGGTCGTGCCGAGCCCGCCGTCGGGCGCGCCCGCGTCGAGCACGACCACCGTTCCGGACCCGAACCCGCCCGCGCCGTTCGCGCTCCCGTCCGACTTCGGGTACAAGCTCGTCGAGGCGCTGCACCAGAACGAGGCCGCGTTGACGGCGGCTCAGCGGGGGCTCGCGGGCGCGGAGCGCAACCTCCGCACCATGCAGCAGCGCGACGTCCAGGTGAAGCGCCAGCTGAAGCAGCTCGGGGCGCGCGAGCGTGAGACGCAAGCCCAGCTGGACGCGACCCGTGACCACCTCCGCCAGGCCGTGGCCGAGGCGTACATCCACGCCGGCAGCGGCGAGGTGATGGCCGCGGTCACGTCGTTCCTGAACACGAGCTCCGCGGTCGACATCGGCAGCCAGATCCACGTGATCACGACGTACAGCTCGAACGAGAGGTCGGCGCTCGACGACTATCTGGCGCTGAAGGCCCGCGTCGACGAGGAGCTGACCGAGATCTCGGACCTCGAGGATCACTCCGCCCGCAACCTGCGGCTCGCGAAGGAGCGCGTCACCAGCTTGCGCACCACGATCGCGACGTCGCAGAAGAACATCACGACCGCGCTCGCGGGCGTGGCCCTGTTCCACGAGACCGCGACGAGCGCCCTGAGCCCGATCCTCGGACCGAGCCGGCTCACGGCCAAGCAGATGGCGGACTACATCGCGTTCATGCACTACTCGCCGAACATCACGGTGCCGATACAGGTGCTCGCCCAGTACTACCTCGACGAAGGCACGAAGACCGGCGTGCGCGGCGACGTGGCGTTCGCGCAGTCGATCCTCGAGACCGGCGGCTTCGCGAACCCGGGCAGCGCGCCGACCGACAACAACTTCGCCGGGATCGGCTGGTGCGACACGTGCGCGCACGGCATCAACTTCCCCGACGCGCGCACGGGCGTGCGCGCCCAGCTGCAGCTCCTGCGTATCTACGTCGACCCGACGTTCCCCGACAAGACCTACACGAATCCGATCCTGCTGCGGGGCACACTCACGTTGGGCTTCCGCGGCAAGGTGCAGACGTGGTGGGACCTGTGGGGGACGTGGGCGACGGGCGCGCTCTACGGCCAGCGCGTGTACGACATCTACGAGAAGATGGTGGCGTTCTCCGCGTTCGACCCGGCGACGCCCGCGCCGACTCCCGCGGCGTCACCCGCGCCGTCGACCACGACCACGACCACCGTCCCTCATCACTGACCTGCCCCTTCGTCGACCTGAACGTGCCCCGGCAGGGCACTTCCGGGTCAATGACCGGAACCGTCGTCGAGGTGTGCAGCGAAATCCTCTTGATCGGGCGCGCGCGACCTGACAACGTGGGCGGCCGCCGCCGAGCCCCGGCTCGCGGCCGTGATCGCCGGTCACCTGCGCGACGTTCTCGCGCGTAGCGCTCGCCGGCCGCTTCGTCGTCATCCGACGACCTCCCGGTGCCGCGACCGCGCGCGCCGGTGGAGATCCTCGAAAGGAGAAGCCATGCGTGTTCATCCCGGCGCGGCCTTCGGTGCCGGCGTCGCGGCGGCGGTGCTGTTCGTGCACGCGGGGGTCGCACCCGCGGCCGACGGCGGTGCCGTGCTGATCGGTCGCGCGAACGTGGGCTCGCTCACGACGTCGCTCGGGAACGGCTCGGGCACCGCGCTGTCGTTGTCGTCGCGGCCCGGAACACCCCCGCTGCGCGTCAACTCCCCGGCCAGGGTCGTGAACCTCAACGCCGATCTGCTCGACGGCGTCGACTCGTCGCAGCTCGCGCTCGCGGCGGGCCGCACCGGTATCGTCATCGGCTCGGCCGACGACGACGGCTACGTCAACACCGCTCGCTGTCCCGCCGGGACGGTCGCGGCGGGCGGCGGCGGGGTCGCGAGCGGGGT
>DATMUX010000696.1:0-3550 GCA_035563695.1 Acidimicrobiia bacterium | reverse complement strand
GACGGGTCCTCGACTCCGGCGCTGCGCTCATCGCCTCGCACCCGTGTCGGATGTACGACGCTGGTCGATCGCGTGTTGCACGCGGTGAACTCGTTTCACTGGGTGTCCCGATCCCGATGGGGTTGCGTGCAAGGGTACGGCCGCGCGAGCGTGCCAGTGCGACGGGAGGCGGTACCGTTTCGTCGATCCTGCACGCCGGTGTGGCGGGAGGGATTCCCGGTGAGCACCTTCTCGTACACCGCGAGTGCGCATTCGGTTGCACCGCCCGTTGCCGTCTTCGCGCTGATCGCCGATGCGCCGGGATGGCCGAGTTGGGCGGGGTTTCTCATCAGTCAGGCTCGTTGGGAGCGTGAGGGCGAGCCCCGACCGGGCGGCGTTGGCGCGATCCGTCGGTTCGGTCGGTGGCCGCAGTTCGGCCGCGAGGAGATCCTCGCGTACGACCCGCCGCGACATATGGAATACACCGTCCTTTCCGGTTTTCCGGTGCGTGACTACCACGCCGATATCGATCTGGACGATGACGGTGCCGGTGGTACGCATCTCAGTGTGCACGGGACCTTCGTTCCGAAGGTGCGGGGAACGGGGCGTGTACTTGCCGCCGTTTCATCGCTGATGATCGGGAACTTCGCGCGCCGCGCCGCGGCGGAAGCCGGACGCCGCGCCGCACCTTCATCGAGCTGAGAATTCCTCTACTGGCGCGCCATCGCGAAGCGGAGCTCGGTCTCGTGGTCGTGGATCAGCTCACCGCTCACATCGACGGTGACCGTGTGGATGGTTCCGGTGAACGCGAACGGCCCGGTGTAGTCGGGGGTGACCGGTGAGCCGGGGTTGGCGCCGCAGGTGAGTGCTCCCGGGTTGAGAATCATCGGTGTCGTGTAGGCCGCGTCGGACTCGCCGACGAGTTCCTTGTCGATATAGAGCTGGAGATGGCCCGGCGCGCCCCGGCCGTTGAGAATATCGAGGTCGCCGGTGGGTTCGAATTCGAAGCGCAGTTCATGCGGGCCGGCGGGCACCGCACTTTGCGATTGGACGCCGAAGTAGTCGCGGGCGACGTAATTGTGGACGTAGCGCAGTCTTCCGTCTTGCAGGAAGAAGGAATAGCCGCCGGCGGCAGAGCCCTGGCACAGCAGAACACCTTCGGCACCGCCGTCGGGGATGACGACATCGGCGGTAATGCTGTGTGGGCCGTTGAGCACCTTGGGCGCGGCGAAGTACGGAACCGACTGGGTGTGGGGGTAATAGACGTAACGGTCGCGGGGAGCGGACAGCAGCGGTTTGTCGGCGATGATGCGAGGCAGGCCGCTGCCGTCGACGGGCATCACGTTGAACTTGCCGGCTTCGACATACCACGTGCCGATGAGTGCGATGAGTCGCTCACGGTTGTCGGCCGCAACGTTGTGATTCTCGGCGAAGTCTTCCGCGACGTGGTAGAGCTCCCAGCCGGTCGCGTCGAGCTTGCTCAGCGTCTCGGCCGAGATGGGTGAGCCGAACCCGACGCCGGCTTCTGCGAACGAAGGACCCGGCCAGGGGCATACGGCGCGCCAGCCGTCGTGGTAGATGGACCGGTGACCGAGCATCTCGAAGTACTGCGTGTGGTGTTTGGTCTCGGCCGTTGCGTCGTCGAGGGTGTGCGCGAAGCTGGCCCCCTGGATCGGCGACTGCGGCACGCCGCGAATCGTGGCCGGCGGTTCGAGCCCGAGAAGGTCCAACACGGTGGGGACCATGTCGATGATGTGGGCGTACTGGGTGCGGATCTCGCCGTGCGACTTGATGACGGCCGGCCAGTGCACGATGAACGGATCCGATGCTCCCCCCCGGTAGGTCTCGCGCTTCCACCGCCGGAACGGAGTGTTGCCCGCGAAGGTCCAACCCCACGGGTAATGGTTGAAGTGCTTCGGGCCGCCGATCTCGTCGATGACCTTCAACGACTCCTCGACTGGTTCCGGACAGTTGTTGAAGAACTGCGCCTCGTTCGTCGTCCCCGTGATCCCGCCCTCGGCGCTCGCGCCGTTGTCGGAAACCACCATGATCAACGTGTTGTCCAGCTGGTCGATCGTGCGCAAGAAGTCGATGAGCCGACCGACGTGATGGTCGGTGTGGCTCAGGAATCCCGCGAACACCTCCATCTCACGTGCGTACAACCGCCGCTGATCGTCGGTCAGCGAATTCCAATCGGGCACGTCGGGATCGTGGCGTGACAGCTCGGCACCGGCCGGAACGATCCCGAGCTCCTTTTGCCGCGCGAACGCGCGTTCCCGGTACGCGTCCCAGCCGTCGTTGAAGTTTCCCGCGTACTTGTCGGCCCATTCGTTCGGCACGTGGTGCGGCGCGTGGGTCGCGCCGGGACAGAAATGCAAGAAGAAGGGCTTGTCGGGATCGATCTGCTTGGCGTCAGCGATGAATTGCATCGCCTTGTCGGCCAGGTCCGGCGTCAGGTGGTAGCCGTCCTCCGGCGTACCCGGCGGCTCCACCTGGTGGTTGTCGTACACGAGGTCGGGATGCCACTGACTCGTGTCGCCGCCCAAGAACCCGTAGAACCGCTCGAAGCCGCGACCCAGCGGCCAACGGTCGTACGGTCCCGCTCCCGTTTCCTGGCTGCTCGGGATGAGATGCCATTTTCCGAGCATGTACGTGTTGTACCCGTGCGCCAACAAGATCTCCGAGAGGTATCCGTTCTCGAACGGCACGTTGCCGTCATACCCCGGAAAACCCGTCGCGAGCTCGGTGACACAGGCCATCGCGTTGCTGTGGTGATTGCGCCCCGTGATGATGCACGAGCGGCTCGGCGAACACAGCGCCGTCGTGTGCATGTTGGTGAACCGCAAACCACCGGCCGCGAGCGCGTCGAGATGCGGCGTCTCGATCGGGCTACCGAAGCAACCCAACTGCCCGAAGCCGGTGTCGTCCAACACGATGAACAACACGTTCGGTGAGCCCTTCGGCGCCCGCTTCGGCGCCGGCCATGCCGGACTCGACTCCTCGGCCGTCCGACCGATCACTCCAGGAAACCGGCCACCGGGCTCATACTCGACGATGGGCATCCCACATCTCCTTCACGTTGTCGTTCACGCTCGGCCCGGCGGAGTTCAGCGGCGGTCGCGGCGATCCTCGCGGCGATCCTGGCGGCGATCGACGCCGTGAGCGACGACGGCTGCGGTACCGACGACGGCTGCGGTGCGAGCGACGGGTGCCGGTCCTATGACCGAGCGGCGGGCGGCGCGGCGAGCGACCATGGGCATGTCAGGCTCCTTCCTCGTCGGCCTCCAGCGAGGCGACGATTACTTGGATGCGGATGCGGCCGTGCATTTGTTCTCGTAAACGAGCAGCCCGGCCGTGCTTCCCGGTTCGGCGATATGGGCCCGCCTCGCTGTCGTCGAGATCCGCGAGCTCGAATGGGCGATCTCAATATTGAACTTGCTCCCGGGGAACTCGACAACGAGGTAATCGACGGGTCCGAACTCGTCGAGGTCGGCTTGCTGGGTCACCTCAGCACTCCAAGGTTCGCGAACAGTCATTCACCTAGCGCGAGCACGTCCGCGGGACGCGCGAT
>DATMUX010000695.1:0-5144 GCA_035563695.1 Acidimicrobiia bacterium | reverse complement strand
AGGACTTCCTTGCCGAGCTCGACCATCTGCTCGCGATGACGCTTCCCGGTTACGAACGGGAAGGCAAGGCGTACCTGTCGATCGGTGTCGGCTGCACGGGCGGGCGCCACCGCAGTGTCGTCATCGCCGAACAGCTCGCGGAGCGTCTCCGGGGCCGCGGTTACCACGCGGCGGTGCACCACCGCGACATCGATCGGGGAGCGTGAACCGGGTGGGACCTCGCGTCGTCGCCTTGGGCGGCGGGCATGGGCTCGCGGTCGCGTTGCGGGCGATCCGCGAGTACGCGGGCGATATCACCGCGATCGTCGGCGTCGCCGACGACGGCGGCAGCTCGGGCCGGCTGCGGCGCGATCTCGACGTCCCCGCGCCCGGCGATCTGCGTCGATGTCTCGTCGCGCTGGCCCGCGACGAGACGGCCCCGTGGCCGGCTGCGTTCGAGCATCGGTTCCGTTCGGGCGAGCTCGCCGACCACGCGCTCGGCAACCTGGTCATCGTCGGCCTGGCCGAGACGCTCGGCGACCTGACCGCCGCCCTCGACGAGGCCGCGACGTTGCTCGGGTGTGTGGGTCGCGTGCTGCCCGCCACGTGCGGGCCCGTGTCGATGACCGCGCGGGTCGGCGACGGGCGGGTCGCGGGCCAGGTCGCGATCGCGGCGGCCGGGGTGCACGACCGCATTCGCGACGTCTGTCTCGATCCGACCGACGCGGCCGCGTCACGCGAAGCGCTGGCCGCGATCGCCCGCGCCGACCAGATCGTCCTCGCGCCCGGGTCGCTCTACACGAGCATCGTCGCGGTGCTGAGCGTGCCCGACCTGAGGTCGGCGATCGGGCAGGCGCCGGCGCGGGCCGGCGTCGTCCAGATCGCGAACCTCGAGACCGAGAACGAGACGACGGGCCTCGACGGCACCGACCACCTGGCGGCAATCACCGAACACGGCACCCGGGTCGATGTGTTCTTGTTCGATCCCGATCGGGGTCTGCCCGTCGATCCCGCGGTCGTCGCCGCCCTCGGCGCCCGCCCGGTTGGAGCCCCGATCGCCGATGCCGGCGGCACGGGCCACGACCCGCAACAACTGGCGAAGGCGCTGTCGGCTCTGCTGTAGTCGAGGACTCGGATCTGCCTCTTCCCAAGTGACCTAGTCCGACGTGAAGGAGTCGACGATGGCTGTACGTGTCGGTATCAACGGGTTCGGCCGCATCGGCCGATCGTTCTACCGGGCGATCCTCGCTCGCGGCGACCACGCGAACGTCGAGCTGGTGGCGGTGAACGACCCGTTCGGCGACGCCCACACGATGGCCTTCCTGCTCAAGCACGACTCGGTCGGCGGCACGATCGCCAACGAGATCAAGGAGTCGAACGACGGCTTCACGGTCGACGGGCGTGAGGTCAAGAAGCTCGAGTACCGCGACCCGGGTGAGATCCCGTGGGCCGACAACGGTGTCGACGTGGTCATCGAATCGACGGGCATCTTCACGGCGCGCGACAAGGCGGCGGCGCACCTGAACGGCGGGGCCAAGCGGGTGATCATCTCGGCGCCCGCGAACGACGCCGACGTCACCATCTGCATGGGCGTCAACGACTCGGCGTACGACCCGGCGCAGCACACGGTGATCTCGAACGCGTCGTGCACCACGAACTGTCTCGCGCCGCTCGCGAAGGTTCTCGACGACGCGTTCGGCATCGAGCAGGGCTTCATCACCACGGTGCACGCGTACACGAGCGACCAGCAGCTGCAGGACCAGGCGACCGCGACCCGATCGGGCAAGCCTGATCTGCGGCGCATGCGCGCGGCCGCGCTCTCGATCATCCCGAGCTCGACCGGAGCCGCGAAGGCGATCGGTCTCGTGCTTCCCGGCCTGAAGGGCAAGCTCGACGGCATCTCGATGCGGGTTCCGACACCGACCGGTTCGATCACCGACCTCGTCGCCGTGCTCCGCAAGGACGCGGGCATCGACGCCGTGAACGACGCGTTCCGCGCCGCCGCGAACTCCGCGAGCTACCGGGGCGTGCTCGAGTACAGCGACGAACCACTCGTGTCGGCCGACATCGTCCAGAACCCGGCGTCGTGCATCTTCTCGGCGCCCGACACGATAGTGAGCGCGAGCATGGTGAAGGTCCTCGGGTGGTACGACAACGAATGGGGCTACTCGAACCGTCTCATCGACCTGGTCTCGTTCGTCGGCACGAAGTAACGCGCGTCCTTCATGGTCGATCCCGTCCCGCAGCTCGAGTCGCTGCCGGTCGAGCGCGGGACGCGCGTGCTCGTGCGCGCCGACTTCAACGTCCCGCTGCGCGACGGTGTGATCGACGACGACCTGCGCATCACGGCCGCGCTCCCGACCATCGAGTACCTGCGCGAGCGCGGGGCCAAGGTCGTGTGCTGCTCGCACCTCGGCCGCCCGAAGGGCAAGGTCGATCCGCAGTACTCCCTCGCGCCCGTCGCGCAGCGTCTGGGCGAGCTGCTCGGAGCGACGGTCGAGCTCTCGCCTCAGGTCGCCGGCTTCGAGTCGTTGGGCATGTCGCAAGGCATCGAACCGGGTGCGGTCATGATGATCGAGAACCTGCGCTTCGATCCGGGCGAAGAGGCGAACAACCCATCGTTCGCGACGAACCTGTCGCAGTTGGGCGACGCGTACGTCGACGACGCGTTCGGCGCGGCGCATCGGGCCCATGCGTCGATCGTCGGCCCGCCGAGGGTGCTGCCCGCGGCCGCCGGCCGGCTCCTCGCGCGGGAGGTCGAGGTGCTCGGCGGGCTCCTCGACGCGCCGAAGCGCCCGTTCATCGGTGTGCTCGGCGGCGTGAAGGTCAGCGAAAAGCTCGGCGTCATCGACGCGTTGCTGCAGCACTGCGACACGCTGCTCATCGGCGGCGCGATGGCGTTCACGTTCCTCGTCGCGCGCGGTGGACACGTCGGCGACTCGCTGGTCGAGGCCGACCAGGTCGGCCACTGCCGCGAGCTGCTCGCATCGGGTCGCATCGAGATCCCAACCGACGTCGTCGTCGCGCAGGCGATGAGCGCCGAGACTCCGACGCAACACGTGCGCGCCGATTCGATCCCCGACGGTTGGAAGGGTCTCGACATCGGGCCGGAGACGGCGGGCCACTACGCCGACACGATCGGCGGCGCGGCAACCGTGCTGTGGAACGGTCCGATGGGCGTGTTCGAGCTCGCGCCGTTCGCGGCGGGTACGCGCACCGTCGCCCAGGCAGTGGCAGACTGCCGGGGATTCACCGTCGTCGGTGGCGGCGACAGCGCGTCGGCGGTACGACATCTCGGGCTCGGCGAACGCATCGATCACGTGTCGACGGGAGGCGGTGCGTCGCTGGAGCTGATCGAGCTCGGCGACCTGCCGGGACTGCAAGCCTTGAGGAAGCCAACATGAGTGATCGCAAGCCGATGATGGCGGGCAACTGGAAGATGCACCACACGCATCTCGAGGCGATCCAAGTCGTGCAGAAGCTCAGTTACCGCCTCGAAGACAAGGACTACGAGCGCGTCGACGTCGTGGTGTGCCCCCCGTTCACGGCGCTGCGTTCGGTGCAGACGACGATCGACGGCGACCGTCTGAAGATCGCGCTCGGCGCCCAGAACTGCCACTGGGAGACCCAGGGCGCGTACACGGGCGAGGTGTCGCCGGCGATGCTCGCCAAGCTCAACGTGAAGTACGTCATCGTCGGTCACTCCGAACGCCGCGAGCTGTTCGGCGAGACCGATGAGATCGTCGCGAAGAAGCTGCGCGCCGTGCTCGCTGCGGGCATGACCCCGATCCTGTGCGTGGGTGAGACGCTCGACGAACGCGATCAGGGTGTCACCGACGACAAGGTACGGCGCCAGATCGAAGCCGCGCTCAACGGGTTGGCGGCGACAGACGTCGAGCGTTGCATCGTCGCGTACGAGCCGATCTGGGCGATCGGCACGGGACGCAACGCCACACCCGACGACGCGAACGCGACGATCAAGGTGATTCGCGACCACGTGCGCGTCGGGCCGGGCGACGAGGTCGCCGACGGCTTGCGGATCCTCTACGGCGGCAGCGTGAAGCCCGGCAACATCTCGGAGCTCATGGCCATGCCCGAGATCGACGGCGGTCTGGTCGGCGGCGCGTCCCTCGACCCCGACGAGTTCGCCCGCGTCATCCGCTTCAGCGAACGTGCGTGACGCAACCACCCCCCACGGTGGTTCAGCCACGCACGTTGGCGGGAGGGGAGCGGGAGGGGGGCGGGAGAGGTCGGATATGATGGACGCCCTGTGATGCTGAACGCGACCATCATCGTTATCCACCTGATCGCGTCGCTCGTGCTGATCCTGTTCATCCTCCTCCACGCGGGCCGCGGCGGCGGGCTCTCCGACATGTTCGGAGGGGTCAGCGGCACCTCCATGGCCGGCTCGACCGTCGTCGAGAAGAACCTGGACCGGCTGACGGTCGTCGTCGCCCTCGTCTTCATGTTCACGACGATCTGGCTGTCGATACGTCTCGACTGACCCGGAATCCGCCGCTTGGTCACGCGGCGTGAACTCCGGCCCACCAACGGCTGCGCTCCGCAGTCGTAGGTGCCGTGCGGAAGGCACGAGAACCCGATTGACGGGACAAAGTCGTGTCCTGGACGTATCGTCCCCTCCGTCGGGGACGATCTGTATTCGAACACGGTTGCGACGTCGGAGACGGGGAGGTCTCGTGGTCACACAGCGCACCAAGAAGTTGCGCCTCTTTGCCGCACTTGCGGCCTTCGCCCTGGTGCTGGCTGCATGCGGAAGCTCGAGCAAGAGCTCATCGGGCGGGGGCAGCTCCAACACTGCTGCCGCCGGCAAGAAGGGCGGCGCGCTCGTCGTCGGCGCAGAGCAATGGCCGGACTGCCTCAATCCAATTACACAATGCGCGAACTCCTCGTGGTTGCAGTGGCTCATTCCGATCCACGTGCTGCCGCGCCTCGCCGAGCTCGACCCGAACAACAACTTCGTGGCGTCGCCGCTCATCACCGAGTTGCCGACCACGTCGAACGGCGGCGTGACGGGTTCCGGTAAGACCTTCACCGTCACGTACCACCTCAACCCGAACGCCAAGTGGGACGACGGCACGGCGATCACCTCCGCCGACGTCGTGTTCAGCTGGCAGGCCGTCATGAAGAGCACCGGAAGCGTCACG
>DATMUX010000694.1:0-2184 GCA_035563695.1 Acidimicrobiia bacterium | reverse complement strand
TTCGGCGGGGTGCGCCACCACCCCGGCAACGACCTCATGGGTGCGAAGCTCGACCACTTGGTCGCGGCGAACGACGGCACGATCACGTTCGTGCGCGGCGACTCGAGCGGGCACTCGGGCAACATGCTGATCCTGACCGGCACCGACGGCTGGAAGTACTGGTACCTGCACATCAACAACGACACGCCCGGTACCGACGACGGCATGAACCCGGCGCAATGGCGGTTCGCACCCGGCATCGCGCTCGGCGTCACGGTGAAGCGCGGACAGTTCATCGCGTACATGGGTGACAGCGGCGAAGCCGAGACCACCGCGCCCCACCTGCACTTCGAGCTCCACCGGCCAGACGACACGTTCATCGATCCCTACACGTCGTTGCGGCTCGCGCAGGGCGCGGGCGCGAACGGCTTGTGTCGCTACCCGGCCAATCCGCCCGGGCATCCGAACGCGGCGACGGGGCGGGGCTATTGGACACTCGGTCCCGACGGTCGCGTGCTCGCGTTCGGCGGGGTGCGCGTGTACGCCTCCGTCCCGAAGACGGGCCCGAACGATCCTTACGTCGGACTCGTGTCGACCGCGACGGGCAACGGCTACTGGATCGCCGACGCGGTAGGCAACGTGCGCGCGTCGGGCGACGCGTTGCCGTACGGCGGTACCGCCAACCTGCGCCTCAACGCGCCGGTGATCGCCATCACATCGACGCCGACCGGCCGCGGCTACTGGCTCTTGGCACGCGACGGCGGCGTGTTCAGCTTCGGCGACGCGCGCTTCTACGGATCGACGGGAGCGATGCGCCTCAACGCGCCGATCATCTCGATGGCCGCGACACCCGGCGGGCGCGGATACTGGCTGCTCGGGCGCGACGGCGGCGTGTTCAGCTTCGGCGACGCCCGCTTCTACGGATCGACGGGGTCGATGAAGCTCGCGTCTCCGGTCGTCGCGATGGCGGCGACGGCACAGGGTCACGGGTACTGGCTGCTCGGGGCCGACGGCGGGCTGTTCAGCTTCGGCGATGCCCGCTACTTCGGCTCACTGCCCGGC
Source organism: Acidimicrobiia bacterium (assembly GCA_035563695.1). Classification (GTDB taxonomy): domain Bacteria; phylum Actinomycetota; class Acidimicrobiia; order IMCC26256; family PALSA-610; genus DATMUX01. The sequence continues at coordinate 1,143 of DATMUX010000694.1, read as the reverse complement.
ACCGGCTGGTGTCCCGGACCTACGGCCCTCGCCCTGGCGCGCACGTCGACCGCGCTCGGCTACTGGATGCTGCTGTCCGACGGCCAGGTACTCGCGTTCGGCGACGCCACGCCGTGGGGCCAGCCGTCGACCACGCATACCCCCGCGCTCACATTGGCCGCTGCCCCGCGCTGAGCCGCTAGCTTCCGCACCCGGTGGACGTCGGGAGCGGATTCGCAGGCCGGGCGGCGATCGTCGGGATCGCCGAGACCGAATACGTGCGCGGCGCGCCCTTCACGCCGGTCGAGCTCATGTTGCAGGCCGCCGACGCCGCCATCGCCGACGCCGGTCTCCTGCCCGTCGACATCGACGGCATCGTCCCGCCCCCGGGCTACACGTCGAGCGAGGAGCTCGCGGCGAACCTCGGCATCGACACGCTCCGGCTCGCCACCACGGTGCACATGGGAGGCGCATCGCCGGTCGCGTCGCTGCAACACGCCGCGCTCGCGGTCGCGGCGGGGATCGCGCGGCACGTGCTCGTCGTCGTCGGCTGGAACGGCTACTCCGCGTTCCGCCCGCGCGAAGGCATCCCGCGCCCGCGGCGCGGCATCGACGCGGGCACCGTCGGCGACGTTCTGCTCGACTTCTATCTCCCGTACGGCGCGCGTTCCGCCGCGCAGTTCTACGCATGGATCGCGATGCGGCACAAGCAGCTCTACGGCACGCGCGACACCGATACCGGCGAGATCGCGGTCACGTTCCGGGCGCACGCTCAAACGAACGAGCGGGCCTTGATGCGCGGGACACCACTGTCGATGAACGACTACCTCGCGGCGCGTTGGGTCACCGAGCCGTTTCGCCTCTACGACTGTTGCCTGGAGACCGACTGCGCGGCCGCGGTCGTGGTGAGCTCGCTGGATCGGGCGCGCGACCTCCCCCACGCGCCCGTCGTGATCCTCGCCGGCGCCGAAGGCCATCCCTACCCCGCCGACGACATCGCGAACCGGCCCGACGTCTTCCGGATCGGCTTGTCCGACGCGGCGCCACGCGCGTTCGCCTCCGCCGGTGTGGGGCCGCACGACATGGACTTCCTGCAGATTTACGACTGCTTCACGTACGTCGTTCTCCTGCAGCTCGAAGCCCTCGGCTTGTGCGCGCGAGGTG
>DATMUX010000693.1:0-6412 GCA_035563695.1 Acidimicrobiia bacterium | reverse complement strand
CCTGCCGATCGCGAACGAGTCGGCGTACTGCGCGGCCAAGTACGCGCTGTGCGGCTTCGCGGAGGCGATGTCGATCGACCTCGGGGGAACAGGCGTCGAGGTGAAGCTCGTGCTGCCCGGGCCGATCGCGACCGAGATCTGGGACCAGCCCGACAACGAGCCCGCCCTGTTCGAGGTCGAGAAGGTCAGCGCGCACGACTGCGCGGCCGGGATCGCCGACGCGATCGAGGATGCGGGCTTCGAGTACTACGTGCCGCCGATCTTCCCCGGCAACGTCGATGCCAAGGCGCTCGCGGTCGGCAAGACGAAGAACTGCGACCAGTACGTGCAGGGCATGGCCGAGTTCACCAAGAGCCTGCGTGAGCAGGCCGCCTCGTAGTCAGTCGCGCGCCCGCAACGCCGCCGCGACCCGCTGACGGGTGACCATCCACGCGGGGACCAGGCTCGCGAGCACCGCGACCGCGAAGGCGCCCGCGGCGGCGATCACGATGACGGAAGCGGGAAGGAACGCGTCGGTCGCGACGCCGAGCCGCGTCGCGTACGTGCTCCACAGCCACCGGCCGGTCGCGATGCCCAGGGGCAGGCCGATCACGCACGCGCTCCCCGCCAGGGTGAGCGACTGCCAGCCGACCGCGAGGCGGGATTGGCCACGCGAGAAGCCCAGCGCCCGCAACACCGCGTGGTTGCGGGCCCCGGCGCGTACCGACGTCATGACGGCGTGGAGCAACATCAAGAGTGCGAGCGCGGCCAGGAGCGCGCCCAGCAGTACGAGCAGGCCGTCGCCGCGCGAGAGGTTCACGAGGTCCTCGGGCCGGGCGTCGACGTGAGCGGGCAGTGGTGCCAGGGTGCGGGCCAGTTCCGCTTCCTGCTGCGCGACGGCGCCGCCCCGGCGGAGGCGGATGAAGAACGTGTCGCGGGGCGCGGTCGGCAGGACGCGGTGCAATCCGTCGACGGTCATGAACGCGCCGGTGCCGAGCTGCCCGGCGTCGCCGAACTCGGGGAACACGCCCCGCCCCACGACCGAGTAACGCGCCGCGCTCGTGCCGATGCGCGCATCGACGACGGATCCGATGCGAGTGTGCAGCATCCGCATCGTGCGCGCGCCGAGCACGATCTCGTCAGGATGCTCCGGCGTGCGCCCGGCGACGATCGTGGGCAGCGCGTGCCCCACGATCGAGTCCATGGCCAGAACGTCGATGTGCCCCCCGCCCATGTCGACTTGGGTCACCGCGCCGACCGAGAGGTCGGTCACGCCGGGCACCGCGCGCAGCGGGCCGGTGAGCTGTCCCGCGAGATCGGGCAGCGCGGGCGCACCGATCTTCACGTCCCAGTTCCAGCCGTAGCGCTGCCTCTCGGAGAGATCGCGGTGCAAGTGGGCCGTGAACGTGAACGCGAGCGCCAGGATGGCGATGCACGCGCCGATGCCCGCGATCGCCGTCCACGCGGGCGCGCTGCGGCGAGCCCGCTGCAGCGCGAAGCGGATCCCCAGCGCAGCCGAGAGCGGAACCCACGGCCGGGCGACGGCGCCGCGCAGCCGGGGTTGCGGCGCGGGCTCCGCAATTCCGTGCGTCGACCGCTGCACGATCAACACCGCGATGCTTCCGACGACGATGGCGTAGCCCGCGATCGCGAGCGCGCCCCATGCGAGCGCAGTCACGTCGAACGGAAGTCCGGTGGCGAGGTTCGCCTTGGTCGCGAGCGAGAGCAGCATCGACGGCGCGAGCAGCCAGCCCGCGACCAGCGCGACCAGCGCGCCGACGAGACCGATCGACGCGGCGCGCACGACGCCGAGCACGAGGAGCTGGCCGCGCGTCATGCCGAGCGCCCGCAACGTGTCGTCGTCGCCCGATTCCGCGAACGCCTGGCGGATCAGCGCCTGGGCGAGCGCGATGGCGCCGGCGACCGCGACCAGCACCGACAGCAGGGCGAGCACGAGCGACTCGGCGCGGATCGATCGTTGCACCTTCACTTGCTGGTTCACGAGCGTGCTGATGAACGACACCGGTTTGCCCCCCGCCATGCGCTCGACCCCGAGCTGGAACGCCTGGAGATCGCTCGGGCTCCTGAGCCGCAGGTAGGCGATCGGACTTCCCCAGACCGTCGATCGGTAGCGCGCGGCGAACGCGGGCGTGAGGTGCAGCACCGGCGCGAGATCGGTGAGCAGCGGCGGGAATTCGAGCGGCGACGCCTCGATGCCGGTGACGCGCACGCGCACCACCGCGCCGTCCGCCGGATCGGTGACCGCGGCGTCCTGGCCCGAGCCGAGTGCCTCCAGTCGCGCGGGCCACTCGACGAACAGCTTGGCCGCCGTCGCGAGGAACGTCGAAGTTCGATAGAAGTGCAACTGCACCACGCTGCCGACGTGCATGTGCAGCCGGCGCGCGAGCTCGAAGCTCGCGGTCGCCTCGTCGACGCGCGCCGGGTCGGCGACGCGACCTGCGAGCACCTTCCACCGTTCGATCGTGGTCCCGAGCTGCGGGTCGCTCGACGCGACGGGCAGCATGTCGGTGACGTCGATCGGCCGGCCGCCGTCGACCGTCCCCGAGAACGGGATGCCGACGAACGCCCGCGCGCCGCCCGCAACGTACGGCGAGCGCATCACCCGCTCGAGATCGACCGAACCGACGAGACCGAAGCTGCTCTGCCCCGCCATCACGACGTCGGCCGCATTCTCCGCACGCACGAACTCCGGATACGCGCGCACCGTACGGCGTGCGCCCTCGGCGAATGCGAGCGATATCCCGCCGAACCCGCCGAGCACCAGACCCAAGCCGATCCACGCTCGCCATCGCCGGCGCAACACCGCCCGGCCGCGCAGCAGCACGGCGCTCACGCGATCACCCGTGCGTACAGCGGTCGGACGCCGAGAACGGCGGCGGCGCCACCTGCACTCCCGCGAAGTCGGCCAGCGTGCTGATCCGTTCGCGGCCGTCGCGTACCGATTCCTCGGCCATCACGCGCGCCCGCGCCGCGTAGTAGTCGTCGCGGTGATACCGCTCGCGTGCCGGCGCGTAGCTCGCGACGAGAACCCGGCGGGCACGATCGGTCCGGTTCGCGTCGCTCTTGTGCGGTGCGAGCCCGTCGATGCACACGGCGTCACCCACGTCGAGCTCGGCGGGTTCCCAGACCAACCTCGCGCTGACGTCGTCGCGCACCACGCCCCGGTCGTCGACGGGCAGCGTCGTATCCACCCCACCCGCGAGCCACAGGCATCCCGACGCCGTGGTGCACGGATCGATCGCGAGCAGCACCGACAGCACGCGCTCCACACCGGGATACGCCGTGCGGTCCTGGTGCGGAAGGAATCCGGCGCCGCCGGGCCGTTTGAAATTGACCTTGTCCTTGAACGCCTCGACCGGCTCGCCCAGTGCGTCCTCGGCGATGGCGCGCAGCGGGCCTTCGACGAGCGCGGCAATCACCGCGTTGCACGCCGACGGATTCTCGGTGCGGCAAATCGCGACGCCGCCGGCCGTCGCCTCGGCATAGTGCCCCCACACGTGACTCCCGACCGGCCACGCCTCCATCAGACCGACGGCCTCGCGCAACGATGCCTGTTCGGTCGCATCGAGCACCTGGCGGCGCACTGCCTCGCTCGCGGTCACGGCCCGAAGTCTCGCGTACGCGCCTAGCATGCGCCGGTTCGGGAGGACGGATGGTCGAGGTTCGCAACAACGAGCAGCGGCGGCGCTACGAGATCCTCGACGGGCTCGGCGTCGCCGGCTTCGCGCAATATGTCATCCGTCCCGGGCGGGTGATCCTCGTGCACACGGAGATCGATCCCGCGTTCGAAGGCCGGGGACTCGGCAGCAAGCTCGCGGCCGGCGCGCTCGACGACATCCGCAGCCGGGGGCTGCGCGTCGTGCCGCTCTGCCCGTTCATCGAGGCGTACATCGAGAGCCATCCCGAGTACCAGGATCTCGTCGACCGCGACGCGGTCGCCGCGCTCGCACGCAAGTACTGAGCTACCGGCCGTCGACGTCGGCGCCGACCGCGACCGCGACCGGCACGAGCTCGACCGCGATACCGCTCAACACCGCGTTCCCGGAGAGCGGATCGTAGAGGTCACCCGGCGACAGCACGTTCGAGTTGGCGCCCGCGTTGCGCGCGGCCGTCTGCATCTGCGCTCCGTCGGTGTCGTGACCCCATCCGTGCGGGATGCTCACCACACCGGGCCGGACCGAGTCGGTGATCTCGACAGGGAGCACGATCTCCCCCGCGCTCGACCGGACGCGCACCTCGTGCCCGTCACGCACCCCGTGGCGCTGTGCGTCCTCGGGATGGACGTGCACGGTGCAGCGCGCCTTGCCCTTCACGAGCACCGGCAAGTTGTGCATCCACGAGTTGTTCGAACGCAGGTCGCGCCGGCCGACGAGGACGAGCACCCCGTTGCTGCTGTCGAGCCGCAGCCGCGCCGCGCGCAGGCGCTCGACGTCGTCGACACATGCCCGGGGCGCAAGCTCGATCATCCCCGACGGCGTGCGCAGCATTTCGGGGATGCGGGGCTGCAGGTGTCCGAGATCGACGCCGTGCGGGTGCGCTTCCAGCACCGCGAGCGACAGACCGTCGGGATCGGCCCCGAATCCGTCGCCGTACGGTCCCGTGCGCAGCATGAAGTCGAGCACGCGCTCGGGCCCGCGGCGCGCGGCCAGCGCCTGCACGAGCTCGTCGGCGGCGCGCCCCTCGACGTTCGATCCGGAGCGGGTCACGGCCTTGTGCACCAGCCCGGCGACGATGCCGTCGTCGAGTGCGTCCGCGTCGGCATGGGCACCCATCCCCGCGAGCACACCGGCCAAGCGCAGCATCGTGCGCCACTCCGGGACTTCCCCGCCCGCGAGCTCGACGAGCGGGGGTGAGTAGTTCGCGACGTTGCGGATCGCGAGGCTGTAGAGCGCGAGGTCGTAGTGGCCGCGCGCCAGCTCGGGCTCGGGCGGAAGGATCACGTGCGCGTGGCGAGTCGTCTCGTTCACGTACATGTCGAGGCTCACCATGAAATCGAGCGACGCGAGCGCTCGCTGCATGCGCGCCGCATCGGGAGTGGACACCGCGGGATTGCCCGCGACCGTGATCAGCGCGCGCACCCGGCCCTCGCCCGGCGTCTCGATCTCCTCCGCCAGGCACACCACGGGCAGCTCGCCGTAGAACTCGGGGAGCCCGCGTACGCGCGACCTGCGGCGCCCGAACGTCGCACCGCGACCCTTTCCGGGTGTCCCGCCCGTGTTCGCACCGCCCGTGGCCGGCAGCGTGAACATGGCCCCGCCGGGGCGGTCGAGATTGCCCGTGCACACGTTGAGCACGTCGACCAGCCACGATGTCAGCGTGCCGAATTCCTGCGTGCACGTGCCGATGCGCCCGTACACCGCCGCGGCCGGCGCGCGTGCGAGCTCGTGCGCGGTCCGCCTGATCGTTGCCGCGTCGATGCCGCAGACGTGCTCGACGCTCTCGGGCGTGAACTCACGAGCGACGTCGCGCACGTCGTCGAGGCCGTTGACGTAGGGCGCGACCGCGCCCAGGTCGACGAGATCATCGGCGAACAGCACCTCGACGAGCGCGAGCAGGAACAGCGCGTCGGTCGCGGGGCGGATCGGGAGGTGCTCGTCGGCCTCCTCGGCGGTCTTCGTGCGCCGCGGATCGACGACCACGAGCTTGCCGCCGCGGGCGCGCATGTTGCGGAGACGGCCGGGCATGTCGGGTGCCGTCATCAGCGACCCGTTCGACGCGAACGGGTTAGCCCCGAGTATCAGCAGATAGTCGGTGCGGTCGATGTCGGGCACCGGTATCGACAGCGCGGCGCCGAACATCATCCCGGCGGAGACCTGCTTCGGCATCTGGTCGACGGTGCTCGCCGAGTAGACGTTACGCGTACCGGCAGCCTGCAGGATCGCGCGGTTGTAGACGAGGCCCGCGAGGTTGTGCGCGTTCGGGTTCCCGAGGTAGATCGCGAGGGCGTCGTTGCCGTGGCGCTCGCGCAGTGGCGACAAGCCGGTGTCGATCGCCTCGAAGGCCTCGTCCCACGACACCTCGCGGAACCGCTCGCCGTCGCGCAGCAAGGGCTGACGGACGCGATCCGGATCGGCCTCGAGCTGCTTGAGGGCCGTGCCCTTCGGGCACAGGAAGCCGTGGCTGAACACGTCGGCGCGGTCGCCGCGCACGAGCGTGATCTCACGGCCGTCGAGGTGCAATTCGAGCCCGCACGTCGCCTCACAGAGGTGGCACGTGCGGTACGCGACCCGCGCGCCGTCGGCGTGGCTCATGCCGCGGAGACTACGCGAACGGGAACCACTGCGGTAGACGAAGCACGCCGAGATCACCGCTCGCGAGGATGCCGCCGCCGCGCGGGTCGCGGCCGTAGAGCCACGCGGCCACGTCGCAGCCCCAGCCCCGCACCTCGCCGTCGGCGGGCGCGCCGTCGTCC
>DATMUX010000692.1:0-7353 GCA_035563695.1 Acidimicrobiia bacterium | reverse complement strand
GGCCGCGCCAGGCCGCGCGCGGCTCGGACCGCCTCGCGCATGCTCGCGACGCGCACGACCGGCGTCGTCGTGCCCGCGAAGGCCGCGGCGACCTCCGCGCCGGCCTCCCCGAACGCCACGACACCGCGCAGGCGCGCCGCGACCGATGTGAGCACCGAAAGGTCGAGATCCTTGTTGCGGCCGCCGGCGAGGAGCACGACCGAATCGAACGAGCCGACCGCGCTGAGGGTCGCGTCGGGGTTCGTCGCCTTCGAGTCGTCGTACCATCGCACCCCATAAGCTTCGCCGACCAGAGCGACGCGATGGGGCATGGTCGTGTACGTCGCGAGCGCCGAACGCACACCGGCGAGGGTTGCGCCGACCTCGAGCGCGGCCGCCGACGCGGCCAACGCGTTCGTGCGATCGTGCAGGAGGGTCCGCGGCATGATGTCGAGGGGTGCGAGCTCGCGACCGTCGGGGTAGACGAGCTTGGTGCCTTCGACCCGGAAGCAGTCGTGCGCGTCGGCTCGCCGCGAGACACCGACCCGGCGCGCGGATCCTTGTGCGGCGATGCTCGTCGCGCACGGATCGTCGGCATCGAAGATCACGAGGTCGCCGGCGCGTTGGTGCTCCACGATGCGGGCCTTCGCCGCAACGTAGTGCTCGAACGAGCCGTGCCAGTCGAGATGGTCCGGCGTGACCGCGAGCACCACCGCGACGGACGGCCGGAAGGTCGGCGTAAACGCGAGCTGGAACGACGAAACCTCGGCCACGATGACCGACGCGCGGTCGCCGACCGCGTCGATCAACGGGCGCCCGATGTTGCCGGCGGCGATCGCGTGCACACCCGACGCCTCGAGCATCGCGACCGTCATCGTGGTGACGGTCGTCTTGCCGTTCGTGCCCGTGACCGCGACCATCGGGACCGGGGCGCGGGCTCCCGCCACGTCGATCTCGCTGCGGACGGCCACGCCGACATCCCGTGCGGCGACGATCGCGGGGTGACCCGGCCGCACCAACGGGCTGGGAACGACGAGGTCGGCTCCGGCGACGAGGGCGCGAGTACGCGCGCCCTCGGGCGCCTCGATGAGCTCCGCGCCGGCATCGCGCACCGCAGCTGCGCGCGCCGCGTACTGGTCGGTCGCGGCGGGCGCATCCTCGATCACGACGACCTCGTCACCGCCGGCGCGCAACGCGCGCGTCACCGCCAGACCCGTCTCGGCCAGACCGACGACCACGCAGCGCACCGTCACTCCAGCCCGAACCTGAGGAAGTCGGCGTAGAAGATGCCGATGGCCAGCGCGACGCAGATGCCGGCGAACAGCCAGAACCGCACGATGACGGTGAATTCCGACCACCCGCCGACTTCGAAGTGATGATGGATCGGCGCCATGCGCAGCACCCGGCGCCGGAAGCCGCGGTACGCGACGACCTGCACGATCACCGACGCCGCCTCGATCAACGGGAGCCCGGCGAGCAGCGGCAGGAGCAGATGCGTGCGGGTGAGCAGGGCGAGGCCGCCCATCGCGCCGCCGATGGCGAGCGAGCCCGTGTCACCCATGAAGATGCGCGCCGGCGCGGCGTTCCACCACAGGAACCCCGTGCACGCACCGAACATCGCCGCGGCGACGATGGCCTGGTCGAGCGCCTGCGCGGGCAGCACCCCGTAGATCGCCGGATGCCGGAACTCGGTGAAGGCGATGATCATGAACGCCGCGAACGTGAACGCCGACGAACCGGCGGCCAGCCCGTCGAGACCATCTGTGAGGTTCACCGAGTTCGCGACCGCGTAGATGATCACGATCGCCCACACGAAGATCCCCGCCTCTCCGATGTTCACATCGAGCGGCCGCGTGAACGACAGGTGGGTCGAGGTATGGACGAAGTGCACCGCCAGCCAGGCGAACGCGGCCGCCACGACCACGATGCCCAACGTCTTGCCCCGCTTGCGCAGCCCGAGGTTCCGGCGCGCCCGAACGCCGAGGTAGTCGTCGATCCACCCCACGATGCCGAGACCGACGACGAGCGCCAGCAGCGCCCAGCCCGGCGTCGCGAACCTGACGCTCGCCCGCCGCACGTGCGCGAAGAGATAGCCGATCACCGTCGCGCCGACGATCGCGATGCCGCCCATCGTCGGCGTGCCCGCCTTGCGCGCGTGGGGGTGCGCGATCGGCCCGTCGTCGCGGATCTGCTGGCCGATCCCGTGGGCACGCAGCCAGCGGATCAGCAGAGGCGTCCCGAGCACCGTGACGAAGAACGACGCGGCCGCGGCCATGAGCATCGCGATCACGCGGCACCACCTTGCGCGCCGAGCTGCCGGCCGCGCGCCAGCAGGTCGTCGGCGACCTGCTCCAGCGCGAGCGCGCGACTGCCCTTGACGAGCACGGCGTCTCCGGGCCGGACCATCGAGGACACGATGTGCACCGCGTCGCCCGCACTCGCCACCGCGTGTACCGCGGCTCCTCCGGCCGACGTCGCGTCGACGATCATGCGGCCGCCGGCGCCGACTCCGACCACGACGTCGATCCCGAGCTCGGCGGCCCACGCGCCGATCTCGTGGTGCGCGTCGTCGTGGTGGCGCCCCAGCTCCCGCATGTCGCCGAGCACGGCGATGCGCCGCGCTCCGGGCGCGACATCCAGATGGGCGAGCGCGCTCAGCGCGGCGCGCATCGACGTCGGGTTGGCGTTGTAGGCGTCGTTCAGCACCGTGACGCCGTCGTCGGTGTCGAGCAGCTCCATCCGCCAGCGCGCGCTGGTCGCGCCCGCCAGCTGCATCGCGATATCGCCGAGCGGCAGATCGAACGCGGTGCAGGCGACCGCGATGGCCAGCGCCGCGTTCTCCGCGTGGTGCGCCCCGTGCAACGGCACCGTGAAGTCCTGGCCGCGGATCCTGAACGAGGGACGGATGCGTTCGTCGACGCGTACGTCCTCGACCACCACATCGGCCCGCGCGTCGGCGCCCACGGTGACGACGCGGGCCCGGGTCGCCGCTGCGAGCCGGGGCAGGAACGGGTCGGTAGCCGGCAGCACTGCCAGGCCTTCGGCCGGGAGCGCGTCGAGCAGCTCGGAGAGCACTGCGACGATTCCGTCGTGACCGCCGAGGTGCTCGGCGTGCGCGAGGCCGACGTTCGTGATGACGCCGACATCGGGCTGCGCGATGTCGCAGAGCAACGCGAGATCGCCGGGAAAGCGCTCACCCATCTCAGTCACGACGACGTGGGCCGACGCGGGCGCGTTGAGCAACGTGATCGGCAGGCCGAACTCGTTGTTGTACGACTCGGCGTTGGCGTGGCACCCGCGCGACACCAGCGCGGCCGCGAGCAGGTCCTTGGTCGACGTCTTACCCGTCGAGCCGGCCACCGCCACCACGTGCAGATCGCGCCGGCCGGCACGCGCCGCCCGCGCGACGGCCTGCAACGCCACCAGGGCGTCGGCGACCCGCACGAGCGCGCGCCCGGGGCGCAACACGAACGTGGGCGGGAGCTCCTCGTCCACGACGGCTACCCGCGCGCCCGCCTCGAACGCCGCGGGCACGAAGTCGTGGCCGTTACGCGTGCCGCGCAGCGCCACGAAGCACGCTCCGTCGCCCAGCGCGCGCGAATCGAACGCCCAGGCGTCGACCGCGGCTCCCGGATCGCCGACCACCTCCCCGCCGGCGCGCTGTGCGATCTCGGCGGCCGTCATGAGGTGCGGGCGCGTGATGGTCACGGCCGCGCACCCAGCTCTTCACGCGCGACGACGCGGTCGTCGAACGGCACGGTGACGCCGCCCCGGGTCTGTCCGGTCTCGTGACCCTTCCCCGCGATCACGACGACGTCGCCGGCGCGCGCGGCCCGCAGCGCGTCCCTGATCGCGACCCGACGATCGAGCTCGACCTCGTGCACCGCGGTGCCCTCGACGCCGGCGAGGACGTCGCGGGCGATGGCGGCCGGGTCCTCCGAGCGGGGATTGTCGGAGGTGAGGATCGCGACATCGGCAGCGCGCGCCGCGACCGCGCCCATAGCGGGTCGCTTGGCCCGGTCACGGTCGCCGCCGCAGCCGAACACCACGATCAACCGCCCGCCCGGCCCCACCAGCGGGCGCGCCGCCTCGAGCACGGCGCGCAGCGCATCGGGCGTGTGCGCGTAGTCGACGAAGACCGGGAACGGCTGGCCCGCGTCGACCCGTTCGAGGCGGCCGGGCACGACGATCGCGCCCGACAGCCCGCGCACGATCGCATCGGGCGTGTAGCCCGCGAGCTGCGCAGTCGTGGCGGCACCGAGCGCATTCACGACGTTGAACCGCCCGACGAGCGGCGTCGACACGCGCCGGCGTTCGCCGCCGAGGACCATGGTGAACGCCGTCCCGTCGGAACCGAGCTCGATGCCGTCGGCCGTCACGTCGGCCGCACTCTCGAGCCCGTAGGTCGCGACGTCGAGACCGTTGTCGCGGGCCAGCATCTCGAGCGCGCGCCCGAAGTCCTCGTCGACACACACGGCAGCGCGATCGGTGAACTCACGCGTGAACAAGCGCGCCTTCGCGTCGAAGTACGCGCCGAGCGACCCGTGATAGTCGAGGTGGTCGTGCGAGAGGTTCGTGAAGCACACGGCCGTGAAGCGCGTGGCGTCGACGCGATGCTGATCGAGGGCGTGCGACGAGACCTCCATGGCGACGGTCCGCGCACCGGCATCGCGCATGCCGGCCAGCAGGGCCTGCAAATCGGTGGCCTCCGGCGTCGTATGGGGCATCGGGAGCTCGCGCCCGCCGACGCGGGCCCCGGTCGTGCCCAGGATCGCGGCGCGCTCGCCCGCGGCACCGGCGACGCGCTCGAGGAGGTATGTGATGGTGGTCTTGCCGTTGGTCCCGGTCACGCCGAGCACGCGCAGGGCGCACGAGGGATCGCCGTGAAAGCGCGCGCACAACGGCCCGAGCGCGCGCCGGACCGATGCGACCCGAACCTGCGGGATGGTGACCGCGACGAACCGCTCGACCAGGCAGGCCGCGGCGCCGGCCGCTTCCGCGGCGGGGGCAAAATCGTGCCCGTCGTTCCGCTCGCCCGGGATGCAACAGAACAGCGCGCCGGGCGTTACCGCTCGGCTGTCGTGTTCCACGCTGCGAATGTCGACGTCGAGGCCGCCCCGAGCCTCGACCGTCTGGTCGGTCTCGACAGGGTCGAGGAGGTCGTGCAGGAGCACGCGCCCCCCTAGGGATGCTTGGATCGGACGGCCGGGAGGCTATCGGCGGTGCCCGCCGGGGCCGGCTGCAGGCCCGGCGACGACCCCGAGGAGCCCGGGTGCAGCCGTTGTTGTTGCTGCTGCAGCTGCGCGAGCACCGCGGAGAGGTCGCTGCCGTGGGGGACGGTGCATCGATTGCCCGCGGCCTTCGCCGTTGCCTGCGCGGCCGTGTACTGCGCGTTCGCGGCGTCGGTCGGCACGGCCCCGTACTGCGTCAGCGCGAACTGCATGATCTCGGAGAACACCGGTGCCGCGGCCGCGCCGCCGAACTGGAACTGCGCGACCGGCTGGTCGAGCACCACGATCGCGGCGAACTGCGGATGCTCGGCCGGTGCGAACCCTTCGAACGACGCCATCGTCGCCTGATCCGAATAGCCGCCCCCGTCGAGCGCCTTCTTCGAGGTGCCGGTCTTGCCCGCGACCGTGTAGCCCGGGATCGACGCGCACGCGCCGGTGCCGCCGGTCACGACTCCCTCCAACATCCGCGTCATCGTGAGCGCGGTGTTGGTCGAGACGACGCGCCGGCCTTCGAGTGCCGGAACCGCGTGCCGCACGCCGCGCGCGTCCACCGTCGCATCGAGCAAGCGCGGCGGGCGCGTGACGCCACCGTTCGCGATCGTTGTCAGCGCGTCGAGCACCTGCACACCCGTCACCGCGGCGCCGTACCCGATGGCCGTCGAGTACTTGCCGCTCGCGTAGTACTGCGACGCCGGGAGCACGAGACCCGACGGCTGTCCCGGCCACGCGATCGAGGTCTTGGTGCCGAACCCGAACGCGCGCAACGCGTCGTAGAGCTGCTGGTTGCGCATGCGCTGGGCGATCTCGATCGTCCCCACGTTCGACGACTCGCGCAGGATGTCGGCCGTGGTCCAGTGTTGCGTCGGGTGCCACTCGGCGTCGGTGTACGCGGGCACGGCGGGATCGATCTGCTTGCGGTAGGGAACGGTGAACATGGTGTCGGGGCCGACGATGCCGTGCTCCAGGGCCCACGAGATCGTGATCAGCTTGTTCGTCGAGCCCGGCTCGTACAGATCGGTGAGCGGCATGTTGTGCTCGCCCGGCCGGGCGACGCGCGCCGGGTCCGTCGCAGTCGCACCCAACACGCTCGCCATCGAGAGCACGTCGCCGGTACGCACGTCGACGACCACGGCCATGCCGCCCTTCGCCTCGGTGGCCTGCACCTGGTCGAGCAGCGAGTACTCGGTCTCCCACTGCATGTCCTCGTCGAGGCTGAGCACGATGTCGGTGCCCCGTTGCGCGTCGACCCGCGTGCGTTGGGTGTTGGGGATGTCGTGTCCCTTGGGGTCCTGCTCGACGACGAGGTCGCCCGGCTTGCCCGAGAGCAGCGAGTCGTACAGATACTCCGCGCCGTCGAGCCCGTGCCCCTCGGTTCCGACGTGACCGATGATCGCGCCGGCCACGGATCCCGCGGGATAGCTGCGCGCCGACTCCGGTACGAACCCGATGCCCGGAAGGTTCAGATCCTTCACGGCCTGCGCGACGGTGTCGGTGACGGTCCGGGCGACGTACGCGAAGCGACGAGGATGATCGGGGCTGCCCTTGTCGGAGAGCCGGGCCACGAGCGTCGCCTCGTCGGCGTGCACCACGGGCGCGAGCTTCGCGGCCTCACCTACGGGATCGGTGACGAGCGTGGGATCGGCATAGACCGTGGTGCGCTCGATCGACATCGCCAGATCGCGACCGTTGCGGTCGAACACGCTGCCTCGTTCCGCGGCCAGCGGCACAGTACGCAACGTCTGCGCGAGCGCGAGCTGCTGGTACTTGTCGCCACTGAACATCTGCAGCTGCGCGACGCGCACGGCGAGCGCGGCGAAGGCCACGACGATGACCGCGCTGCAGAGGCCGAGCCGCCGGGCCGGGCTGCCCGAACCGGTGCGGACGCGGCGGGTGGTGCGCACCGGCGGAGTGCGGGCGGAGGGGCGGCGCGGACGCGGCGTCGACGCGGGCGCGCCGGCCCCGCGCGCCCGCGTCGTTGCCGGCGGGCGGGGCCGTGAGCGCGCTCGCGCGGGCGCGACGGTGTTACGGGTTGGCGCCAAGGTGCGGCTTTGCCCGGGAGTAGTTCGAAGTCGACAGGGGTCCCGGGACCGAGTCGGGTGTGCCGTACACCGGAGCGGCGGGCGGAACGTCGAGGTATACGACC
>DATMUX010000691.1:0-4330 GCA_035563695.1 Acidimicrobiia bacterium | reverse complement strand
CAGACCAAGCCATTCACCGATTTCTACGCGAACAGACTCGGACGTGACGGGTACCGTCCCGAGTGCAAAGCCTGCAACCTCGCTGCTCGCAAGGCGAAGTACGCCGAGAACCCAGCGCCCTATATCGCGCGGGTGAAGAAGTGGCAACAGGAGAACGCCGACCGGCTGAATGCGTACCGGCGCGAATATCGTCAACGACCTGAACGCAAGCGCGCAGATCGCGATGCACATCTCCGGCGCAAGTACGGCATCGGGATCGATGAGTTTGAGGCGCTGCTCGCGGCGCAGGGCGGCGGCTGCGCGATCTGCGGTGCGCCGCCTCCCGAGCACGGGAGCTTGCACGTCGACCACGACCATGCGACGGGTGCTGTGCGCGGGCTCCTTTGCGTTTCGTGCAACAACGCCCTGGGCGCATTCCGCGAGTCTCACGACGTCCTGCGGGCCGCGGCCGACTACCTCGACCGCGACGACGAGCTCGCGGCGCTCGCCTGCAGCCGCGCCCAAGCACTGACCGTCTGAGCGGCGGCTGTAGGCTCCGGCCTCGATGTCCGACCCGAGCCCGCTACCCCTGTTCGCGGAAACCGTCGATCCCGGCCCGAGCTTCGCCGACCTGCTCCGCCAGGTCGCGCCGCACCAGCTCCCGGGTGCGGGCTTCGACACGGCCGCGACGAACGTCGAGATCCCGCACGGCACCACGGTCGTCGCGATCCGCTTCGCCGACGGCGTGATCATGGCCGGCGACCGCCGCGCCACCGCCGGCTACCTGATCGCGAGCCGCCGCATCGAGAAGGTCTTCGCGGCCGACGACTTCTCCGGCGTCGCGATCGCGGGCGCGGCCGGTCCGGCCATCGAGATGGTGAAGCTCTTCCAGGTGCAGCTCGAGCACTACGAGAAGGTCCAGGGCGACGCGCTGAGCCTCGAGGGCAAGGCCAACCAGCTCGGCCTGCTCGTTCGGTCGAACCTGCCCGCGGCGATGCAGGGGTTCGCGGTCGTCCCGCTCTTCGCGGGCTACGACGTGCCCCGCGCGCGGGGCCGCGTCTTCTCCTACGACGTCACCGGCGGCCGCTACGAAGAGCTCGACTTCCAGT
The DNA here is from genome assembly GCA_035563695.1 of Acidimicrobiia bacterium. GTDB lineage: Bacteria > Actinomycetota > Acidimicrobiia > IMCC26256 > PALSA-610 > DATMUX01. The sequence continues at coordinate 3,242 of DATMUX010000691.1, read as the reverse complement.
CGCAGGGCTCGGGCAGCATCCACGCCCGCAATTGGATCAAGGCGGGCTGGAGCGAAGGCCTGCCGTCCGACGACGCCATCGCCCTCGCGATCGCGTCACTGTTCGCGGCCGCCGACGAGGACGTCGCCACCGGCGGTCCCGACCTCGTGCGGCGCATCTTCCCGACCGTCGCGATCATCGACGCGAACGGCTACCGGGCGCTCGCCGACGACGACGTCGCGAGCCGCAGCGAAGCGCTCCTGCAGGGCGCCGAGCGAGGAGGGCGCGAGTCATGAGCATGCCCTTCTACGTGTCGCCCGAGCAGGTGATGAAGGACCGCGCCGACTACGCACGCAAGGGCATCGCCCGCGGTCGCAGCCTCGTCGCGCTGGAGTGCGCCGCGGGTGTGCTCATCGTCGCCGACAACCCGTCGCGCACGCTGAGCAAGATCAGCGAGATCTACGACCGAATCGCGTTCGCGGCCGTCGGCAAGTACAACGAGTTCCAGATGCTGCGCGTCGCGGGCGTGCGGCACGCCGACATGAAGGGCTTCTCGTACTCACGCGAGGACGTCAGCGCCAAGGAGCTCGCGAACGCGTACGCGCAGACGCTCGGCCAGGTGTTCACGCACGAGATGAAGCCGTACGAAGTCGAGCTGCTCGTCGCCGAGGTCGGCGGCGCCGACGATGACCACGCCGAGATGTACCACGTGCTGTACGACGGCGTGGTCATGGACGAGCAGGACTACTCGGTGCTCGGCGGCCAGGCCGAGCAGATCACCGAGGCGCTCAAGGAGCAGTACTCCCGGAACATGAGCCTGGGAGACGCGTTGAAGCTCGGCGCCAAGGTGCTCGGCACCGACGAGGGACCGCTGACGGCCGACCAACTCGAGGTCGCGCTGCTCGACCGTTCCCGCGCCCGCCGCGCGTTCCGCCGCATCAAGAACGACGAGCTGACCTCACTCCTCGCGTAGCTCAGTACCAGCGGAGCACGAGCAACAGCGGACCGGCCACGACCACGAAGAGCACCGCGGCCGCCACCCACACGACGGGAACCGGCCGGCGGCGGATCGGCGGCCGGTCGTCGTCGAGGATCTCGTCGGCCTCGTCGATCTCGGTCGCGAGCAGGACGAGCTTGGCGTCGTCGAGCTGGTCGCTCGGGACGTACACCTCGACCAGCGCCATGTCGCCGACGGTGAGGCCGTACGGGCTGTTCAGGGCGCCGCGCAGCTCGACGTCGACACCTTCGTCCTCGAGGTGCGCAGCCATCACCGCCGCGCGGAACGCGCCGTACACCGACGTCAACCGGGTCATGGGCACCGGCACCACGGCGCAATTCTACGACCCTTCGCGACGGCGGCATCGAGCCGACACGGAAGGCCCGTACACTCACCTCGGTGGAGCGGCGCATCTTCGGCCTCGAGAACGAGTACGGCGTCACCTGCACGCTGCGCGGACAGCGCCGGCTGAGCCCCGACGAGGTCGCCCGTTACCTGTTCCGCCGGGTGGTCTCGTGGGGCCGTTCGAGCAACGTCTTCCTCGAGAACGGCGCCCGCCTCTACCTCGACGTCGGCAGTCATCCCGAGTACGCGACCCCCGAGTGCGACTCCATCCACGATCTCGTCGTGCACGACAAGGCGGGGGAGCGGATCCTCGAAGGCCTCGTGCAGAGCGCCGAACAGCGCCTCCGCGAGGAAGGCATCCGCGGTGAGGTGTTCCTCTTCAAGAACAACACCGACAGCGCCGGGAACTCCTACGGCTGCCACGAGAACTTCCTCGTCGAGCGCGAGGGCGACTTCTCCAAGTTCACCGACGTGCTGATCCCGTTCCTCGTCACCCGCCAGGTGTACGCCGGCGCGGGCAAGGTGCTGCAAACCGCACGTGGAGCGATGTACTGCATCGCCCAACGCGCCGAGCACATCTGGGAGGGCGTCTCGTCCGCGACGACCCGCTCCCGCCCGATCATCAACACGCGCGACGAGCCGCACGCCGACGCCGAGCGGTTCCGGCGGCTGCACGTGATCGTCGGCGACTCGAACATGAGCGAGTACGCCACCTTCTTGAAGGTCGGCGCGACGTCGATCATCTTGCGCATGCTCGAAGAGGACGGCGCGCCCTGGCGCGACCTCACCCTCGAGAACCCGATCCGCGCCATCCGGGAGATCAGCCACGACATCTCGTGCCGCCGCCGGGTCCGCCTCGCGAACGGCCGAGAGCTGTCCGCGGTCGAGATCCAGGCCGAGTACCTGAACCGCGCGCTACGTTTCGCCAAGCGCCGCGGGCTGCCGCCGCTCGAGCAGCGCGCGCTCGAGATGTGGGAGCACGTGATGACCCACCTCGAGGAGGACCCGTTCAAGCTGCGCACCGAGGTCGACTGGGTCATCAAGTACCACCTCATCGAGTCGTACCGGAAGCGCGGCGACCTTCCGCTCACGCATCCCCGCGTGTCACTGCTCGATCTCGCGTACCACGACGTGACCCGCTCGCGCTCGCTCTACTACCTGCTCGAACGGCGTGGCCACATCGACCGCATGGTCGACGACGACGAGATCGAAGAAGCGGTGAACACACCTCCGCAGACGACGCGGGCGCGGTTGCGCGGCGCGTTCATCAAGCGCGCGAAGGAGCGCAAGCGCGACTACACCGTCGACTGGGTGCACCTGAAGCTGAACGACCAGGCGCAGCGGACGGTGCTCTGCAAGGATCCGTTCAAGTCGCGCGACGAGCGGGTCGAGCGGCTGATCGCCTCCTTGTAATCGGCGGCCCTTCGTTGTGATGGGTGGCGTCGCCGTTCTGATGCCTAACCTCGGCGGCGTGCCGTCGTATCGCACGGGCGTCGTCCGCGAGATGTTGGAGGAGCGAGCCGGACTCCAGCGTGTCACCGTCGATCTCGGAGACGGACCGGAGCGCGCCTACGTCCTGACGCAGCTGATGGGTCCGGTCGCGGTCGGCGATCGCGTCGTCGTGAACACCACGGCGGTCGAGCTCGGCCTCGGCACCGGCGGCTGGCACGTCGTGCACTGGAACCTCGCGCGGGACGCGTGGTCGGAGCGCGGGCCGGGACACGTCATGAAGCTGCGCTACACGAGCGTGCAGGCCGACACCGGCAGCACCGAGGAGCACGCGCCCGAGCTCGCCGATGCCGGCACGGTCGACGGGATGCCGGTCGTCGCGGCGGCGCTGCACAGCCAGGTCGCGGCCGTGGCCGTCGCCTTCAAGCACCACCGGCCCGAGGCCCGGCTCGCGTACGTGATGACCGACGGC
>DATMUX010000690.1:0-5909 GCA_035563695.1 Acidimicrobiia bacterium | reverse complement strand
GTAGGAGTCGTAGTACGGCTCGAAGGTGACGACCTCGTCGCCCGGACCGCACAACGCGAGCAGTGCGGCTGCGACCGCCTCCGTGGCACCCGTCGTGACGAGCACCTCCGTGTCGGCGTCGTAGTCGAGCCCGTAGAACCGTTGCTGGTGCCCGCGCACCGCGCGGCGCAGCTCGGGGATGCCGATGCCCGGCGGGTACTGGTTGTGGCCCCCGGCGATCGCGTCGAGCGCCGCCTGCTTCACGACGTCGGGACCGTCGGTGTCGGGGAACCCCTGGCCGAGGTTGAGGGCGCCCGTCGCCACGGCGAGCGCCGACATCTCGGCGAAGATCGTCGTGCCGAAGGGCGCGAGACGCTCGACGAGATGCGGATTCACCCTCGCCATCCTACGAACTTGCGTGGCTCATCCACCTCGGCGGTGGTTAGGTCACGCAAGGTCGCGGGGGGAGGGGTTGCGGGGGGAGCGGCGGTTCAGCGCGGTGAGGATCGTGTCGGGGCCGAGCGGTGTGTGGTCGATCGACGCGCCGGCGAGCGCGAGCGCGTCGGCCACGGCATTGAACACGGCGGGCGGCGATCCGATCGCGCCGCCCTCCCCCATCCCCTTGTGACCGCCCGGCGTCGCCGACGGCGTCTCGACATGCCCGTACTCGATCACGGGCACCTCGGCGGCCGTCGGCAACAGATAGTCCATGAACGTGGTCGTCAGCGGATTGCCATCGTCGTCGTACACGAAGTGCTCGTACAGCGTGCCGCCGATGCCCTGCACGACGCCGCCCGCGACCTGTCCCTCGACGATCATCGGGTTGATCATCACACCGCAGTCCTCGCTCACGACATACCGCAGGATCCGCACGACGCCCGTGGCGCGGTCGACCTCGACGGTGCACACGTGGCACGCGTTCGACCACGAGAACGGCGGCGCCTTGAACGTCGCCGTCGCCTCGAGACCCACGGCCATCCCCGCGGGGAGCCGTGCCGTCTCCAGGTGGGCCACGCGCGCGACCTCGGGCCACGACACCGCGCGCGCCGGGGTGCCGCGCACGGCGATCTGCCCGCCGGCGATCTCCAGATCTTCGGGCGCGGCCTCCATCAGGTGCGCCGCGATGTCGACGGCCTTGGCGCGCACTTCCGCGCACGCGAGCCGGCACGAGTTCCCCGCGATCACGGCCGTGCCGCTGCCGCCGGTGCCGCGGCCGTAAGCCGTGACCGCGCTGTCACCCTGCACGATCGTGACGTCGTCGAGCTCGATACCGAGCTCCTCGGCGACGACCTGGGCCATCGTCGTCTCGATGCCCTGCCCGTGCGAACCCGTGCCCAGAGCGACGGTGACCCGGCCGCTCGGGTCGACGCGCACCACGGCCGTCTCGGTACCCATCGGATCCATCATCCCCGTGCTCGGCTCGACGTAGAGACCGATGCCGATACCCAGCAGCCGTCCCTCGTCGCGCCACGCGCGAACCTGTTCGACGCGGAACGCGTCGTACCCGATGATCCCGACCGCTTGTTCGAGCGTCTCGGCGGGGCTCACGTGCTCGAGTGGCATCCCCGTCGGCAGCGTGTACGGCAGGTCGCTGGTCGCGACGACGTTGCGGCGCCGCCACTCGAGCGGATCGACGCCGATCTCGCGCGCCACCGCGTCGACCATCTGCTCGCGTGCAACGGTCTCGAACATCCACGGTCCGCGGTACGCGCCGCGCCCGCACGTGTTCGTCCACACCGAACGCGTACGCATCGACGCGAGCGGGCAGCGGTACGGCCCGGTGAACAACATGCCGACGAGCGCACCCGCGCCACCCGTCGCACCGATGGGAAACGAGCCCGAATCCTCGATGTGGTCGAAGTACGAGCCGAGCAGCCTGCCGCCCTCATCGAGCGCGAACGTGCAGTGGCCGATGTCGGTGCGGGCATGGTTCGACGCGATCAGGTTCTCGCGGCGATCCTCGATCCATTTGAGCGCGCGACCGAGCCGGCGGGCCGCGAGCGCGACCGTGAGCTCTTCGCGCGGCGTGAAGAACTTCTGGCCGAACCCGCCGCCGACGTCGTGGCCCCGCACGCGCACGAGGTGCGCGGGCACACCCGTCACCCGCGCGATCGCGTGCTTCGCCTCATGGGGATTCTGCGTGCTCATCCACACGCGTAGCTCGCCCGACGCCGCCGCGTACTGCGCGACGATGCCGCGGGTCTCCATCGGAACGGGCGTGTGCCGGTGCTGGCGGAACGAGCGGCGCACCACGTGCGCGGCGTCCGGGCCGTCGAGCAGTGCCTGCAGCTCGGGCGCGATCGGGAAGGCCATCTCGGCTCCGACGTTCGAGTCGAGCTCGGGATGCACGAGCGGTGCGTCGTCATCGAGCGCGCGCTCGACGTCGACGACGGCCCGATCGGGGTCGATCTCGACGTCGACCAACTCGGCCGCGTCCTCGGCGACGTAGCGACTCTCCGCGACGACGAGCGCGACGGGCTCACCGACGAACCGCACGTCGCCGCCCGCGATGGGGCGTAGCGGCGCGCCCGCCATCGTCAACAGGATCGTGGGCTGCATCGAACCGGCGTGCCCGTTCAGATCGTCCGCGGTGAGCACGGCGACGACGCCCTCGAGCGCACGCGCCGCGCTCGCGTCGACACGCACGATGCTCCCCCGTGCCACGTCGCTGCGCACGAATGCGCAGTGCAGCATGCCGGGGACCGTGACGTCGTCGACATAGCGGCCGTGGCCCGTGAGCAAGCGCGGGTCCTCGACGCGCTGCACCGACTGCCCGACGAACCGGCCCGCGCTCACGACTGCGCCGCGCGTTGCACGGCGCGGATGATGCCCTGGTACCCGGTGCAGCGGCACAGGTTGCCCGACAAGGCCTCGCGTATCTCCGTGTCCGACGGGTGCGGGTTGTCTCGCAGAAACGCCGTCACCGACACGATGAAGCCGGGCGTGCAGAAACCGCACTGCAGGCCGTGCTCGGCGCGGAACGCTTCCTGCACGGCGGACAGGGAGCCGTCCTCGCCGCCGATGCCCTCGATGGTCGTGACGTGCGCGCCGGCGGCCTGTACCGCGAACACCAGGCACGAACGCACGGCGTCGCCGTCGAGCAACACGGTGCACGCGCCGCACACGCCGTGCTCGCAACCGAGGTGCGTCCCCGTGAGCGCGCACTCATCGCGCAGGAAGTCGGCGAGCGTCAGGCGCGCCTCGACGGTCGCGCGCCGGCGCTCGCCGTTCACGGTCATCTCAATTTGCGGCACGTTGCTCCTCCCGTGCGCGCGTCACCGCGCGCTCCACCACGTGCCGGGCGATCTGCCGGCGCGTTGCCGCGCTCGCGTGCACGTCGGTCGGCGGGTCGAGGTCTCGGGTTGCGGCTTCGGCGACATCGGCGGCGGGCGCGCCGGCCCGCAGCGCATCTTCTCCCGCCGCGGCGCGCACCGGCACGGAGCCGACACCGAACAGCGCGAGCCCGGCCATCCCGTCGCCGGAGACGGCGCACACCGCGCCGGCCAGCGCGAAGTCGCCGTGGCGCCGGGCGACTTCCTCGATCGCGAAGCCGCACGATCCGGGCCGCACCGGGAACCGCGCGGCCGTGAGCAGCTCGTCGGCCTCCGCGGCCGTCGTCCACGTGCCGACGAAGAACGCCTCCGCGGGAACGCGCCGAGTCGCCCCGCCGGCGCGTGCGAGCTCCAGCTCCGCGCCGAGCGCGATCGCGACGGCCGGCAGCTCCGATGCCGGGTCGGCGTGCGCGAGCGACCCGCCGACGGTCCCGCGGTTCCGGATCTGGAAGTGCCCGATGAGGGGTGCCGCACGCGCGAGCAACGGGACGGCCGCACCCACCTCGTCGTCGCGCTCCAGCACTCGCTGCCGGGTACCCGCGTGCACGACCAAGGTGCCGTTCTCGCGTCGCACTCCGGAGAAGCCGCGCACGGAGTTCACGTCGACGAGGTGCGCGAACCGCGTCAGGCGCAGGGCGAGCATCGGCACCAGGCTCTGCCCGCCCGCCAGGACCTTGGCCTCGTCGCCGTGCTCGCCGAGCAGGCCGCACGCCTCTTCGAGCGTCTCCGGCGCGTGGTACTCGAACGGCGCGGGCTTCATCCGCGGGACGTTAGCGGCGAGCTGACACCGGCGTCAGATGTTGCGGAGCCGGCTCTCGCAGGTCGACGTCCGGGCGCGCGACCCGGGTCCGATCGAACAGCACGACGATCGGCGCGATCACGGTAACGGCGAGCGACACCACGATGCCGGCCTTGTCGACGCCGGGCATCACCATGGTCAGGTGACGCAGGTGATACACGAAGTGCGGGACGGAATACACGAGCCACGAGATCGCGGCGATGCGCGACACCACGCGCGTGCCGACCACGAGTGCCGCGACCGTCAGCACGAGCAGCGCCAGGTTGAGCGCGCCGACGTCGCGCACGAGATGTTCGTTGTAGCGCCCGTCCATCGCGACCCACCCGCGCCCGTAGGGGAAGTCGTCGTAGAACGAACGCGGGAAGAAGGCGGCTTGCACCCCGACGCCGAACGCGCTCACGACCAGCACCCACAGCGCCAGCCGCACGCGCCCCGGCAACGCGGGCTCGATCCGGAGCGTGCGCACCAGCTTGAGGAAGCCCTCCAGCACGCTCGGCGACGACGGCCGCCACGACGTCGTGCCGCGGAACCGCGCGTTCGACACGCGCTGCGACGCGGCGAGGAACGCGGCCACCTTAGGTGTCGCGAAACGAGGCGCGCTCCACAAGCGGCGGCGCCCGACCGCCGCGGCCAGCGCACGCGCCTGCTCGCCCCGAGTCAGCGGCTCGTCGTCGACGATGTCGTAGGTGCCGGCCGGCGCGTCCAGCGCGGCGACGACGGCCGCGGCCGCGTCGTCGGCGTCGATGACGGGGCTGTAGCCGTCGGCGCGCCCGACGTCGAGCAGGATCCCGCGGCGCGCGGCCTGCACCGTGGCGCGCGTCTGCTCGCTGTCGGGTGCGTAGAAGCGGCCGAAACGCAGCACCACGCCCCGCCCGCCCGCGGCGGTGAAGCGCGCCACGTTGTCCTCCGCCGCCTGCATCGGGCCGGCGAACGGCGTCGCCGTGAACTCGCTCGACCCGGCGTTGACCCATTCGTCGCCGTGCTCCCCGTACAAGAACGCGAGCGACTCCTGCACGAACACGGTCGCGCCCGCGGCGATCGCGGCATCGACCAGGTTGGCCGAGCCCTCGCGCCGGATCCGCCCGTTCTCCTCCCACGCTCCCGTCCGCGCCATCTGTGTTGGGGGCGGGATCTTCGTCGCCAGGTTCACGACCGCATCGTGACCGGCGGCGGCGGCGCGCAGCGCCGCGGCGTCGAACAGGCTCACCTCGACGGCACGCGCGCCCTGCGCCTCGAGCTGCGCGGCCTTGCCGGCCGACCGGGCGATCCCGGTGACCTGGTGGCCCGCGGCCACCAAACGGGCCACGGCCCGGTGACCCACGACTCCGGTTGCGCCGGCGACGAACACGCGCATGGCGATCCCCTCCGTTGCTCCTCGCGGCCCGCCTCCCGGCGGGTGCAATAACTCGGATATTACATATCCGAGTTATCCCTGTCGACCCGGGACGGCAGAATGATCCCGTGGCCGAGCTCGCGCGTACGCCCGAACCGCCCTACTGGGTCGTCGTGTTCACGTCGGTGCGCGACGAGCGCCCCGACGACGGCTACGACGAGACGGCGGCGCGCATGTTCGGCCTCGCCGCCCGCCAGCACGGCTTCCTCGGCGTCGACTCGGCGCATGCGGACATCGGAATCACCGTCTCCTACTGGGCCGACGAGGCATCGATCGCGTCGTGGAAGCGCGACGCCGACCACGAGTTCGCGCAGTACGAGGGCCGCACCCGCTGGTACGACGCCTACGAGATCCGCGTCGCGCGGGTCGAGCGCGCGTACGGCTTTCGCCGTGGTCAGCCGTGAAC
>DATMUX010000689.1:0-5961 GCA_035563695.1 Acidimicrobiia bacterium | reverse complement strand
CCCCCGCCCCCGCAAACTTGCGTGACACAACCACCGTGGAGGTGGTTCGGCCACGCAAGGTCGCCGGTACTAGTCGTGCATCTGGCCGAGGAGGGCGACGGCCCGGTCCAGGGTGCGGCGCGCCGTGGCGAGCGCCCGCTCGGTCGCGAAGAGCTCGCTCGCGACGGCCGAATCGGGCGTCTCGCCGTAACGCTCGGCCATCTCGGTGACGCGCCGCGCCAGCTCCTGGATCTGGGCCACCACGCTCGACAGCACCGCGAGGTCGCTCGACGCGCTCATCGCGGGCAGTGTGCCACAGCCCCGACGGGCCAAATCGGCGGGGAGCGGCCCGAGGTCGCCGGTACGATGAGCCGTTCTCATGCTCGCTCGTGTCGACCTCCGCGGCGTCTCCGGCACCCTGCGCGCCGAGCTCACCCGCCCGGTCGCGACGGGGGGCGACGTCGCGACCGCGGTCGGCGAGATCATTGCCGACGTCCGCGCGCGCGGCGACGACGCCTTGCGTGAGCTGACAGCCCGCCTCGACGGCGTGGAGATCGACGACCTCGCCGTGGGTCGCGACCGGCGGGCCGGGGCCCTCGATCGCATCACGCCGTCGCTGCGCGCCGCGCTCGAGCTGGCCCGTGACCAGATCATCGCCTGGCACGAGGCCCAGCGCGAGAAGGAGGCGCACCACGCTCGCCTCGGGATCGAGGTGCTCGAACGCGTCGTCCCGGTCGACCGCGCCGGCTGTTACGTGCCGGGCGGCCGGGCGCAATACCCCTCGTCGGTGCTGATGACGGTGGTGCCGGCGCGGGTCGCGGGCGTCGGCGAGGTCGTCCTCTGCGTGCCCCCCGGCCCCGACGGCGAGGTCGCCATGCCCGTGCTCGCGGCGGCCGAGCTCGCGGGGGTCGACGAGGTGTACCGGGTCGGCGGCGCGCAGGCGATCGCCGCGCTCGCCTACGGGACGGCCTCGATCCCCCCCGTCGACGTGATCGTCGGTCCGGGGAACGTGTACGTGGCCGAAGCGAAACGGCAGGTCGTGGGCGCGGTGGGCATCGACAGTCTCGCCGGACCCTCCGAGGTGGCGATCGTGGCCGACGCGTCCGTCGACCCGACGTGGATCGCGGCCGACTTGCTCGCGCAGGCCGAGCACGGACCGGGCGGCGCGGTCGCGGTGATCGTGTGGGACGACGCGGTGGCCGAGCGCGTCGACCTCGCGCTCGACACGCTGCTCGTAGGCGCGGCGCGACGCGACGAAGCGGAGGCGACGCTGCTCGACGGCGGCCGGGTGATCATCGTCGACGACGCGCCGCGTGCGATCGACGCCGCGAACGCGATCGCGCCCGAGCACCTCGAGTTGATGTGTGCCGACGCCGACGTGCTGGTGCCGTTCGTGCGCAGCGCGGGTGCGGTCTTCGTCGGGCCGTACGCGCCCGCCGTCCTGGGCGACTACGTCGCCGGCACGAATCATGTGTTGCCGACGGGCGGTACCGCCCGGTTCGCGAGCGCCTTGCGTGTCGACGACTTCTGCAAGCACATCCACGTCGTGCGCACCGACGCACCCGCGCTCGCGCGCGTGGCGCCGGCCGCGTGCGCGATCGCGGAGGAAGAGGGCTTGACGGCCCACGCCGACGCGCTCCGGCTGCGCGAGGAACGCCAGGAGCGCGAGCGGTGAGCGGCGAGGCGTCACGGCCCGCGCCCCGCGAAGACCTGCGTGAGCTCGCCGGATATCACTCGCCGCAGGTCGACGTCGACGTGCGGCTGAACACGAACGAGAGCCCGTTCGGCCCGCCGGATGCGTTCGTCGACAGGTGGCTCGGCGCGTTGCGCTCCGTGGCGTGGAACCGCTATCCCGATCGCGCCGCGACCGAGCTGCGCCGCGCGCTCGGGCGGTTCCTCGGGCAGCCGCCCGCGCGATTGCTCTGTGGCAACGGCAGCAACGAGGTGCTGCAGACGCTGCTGTTGACCTATGGCGGCGCGCGGCGGCGCGCGCTCATGTTCGAGCCGACATACGCGCTGCACGCGCAAATTGCGCGGGGTACCGGGACCGAGGTCGTCGCGGGGGAGCGCCGCGCCGACTACACGATCGATCCCGACGCCGCGGTCGCGCTCGTCGAAGAGGTCCGTCCTTCGGTCGTGTTCGTGTGCAGCCCGAACAACCCGACCGGAACGGTCGAGCCCCGCGCCACCATCGAACGGCTGGCCGGCGCGGCGGCCGAGGCCGGCGCCGTGCTCGTCGTCGACGAGGCCTACGGCGAGTTCGCGCCGTGGAGCGCGCTGGAGCTCGTGAACGAAAAGCTGCCCCTCGTCGTCGTACGCACGTACTCGAAGGTGTGGTCGCTCGCTGCGGTGCGGCTGGGGTTCGCGGTCGCGCCCACGTGGATGATCGCCGAGCTCGAGAAGGTGCTGCTCCCGTACAACCTCTCGGTGCCCACGCAGATCGCCGGGACGATCGCGCTCGACTTCCGCGAGGAGATGGATCGACGTGTCGCGGCGCTGGTCGAGGAGCGGGGCCGGGTGTTTGCCGCCCTGGCCGCGACCGAGGGCGTCGACGCCGTGCCATCAGGGGCGAACTTCGTGTTGTTTCGCGTCAACGGCGACGCACACGATCTGTGGAAGCGGTTGCTCGCCCGCAACGTGCTCGTGCGCGACTTCTCGTCGTGGCCGAGCGTCGAAGGATCCTTGCGCGTCACGGTGGGCACGCGCGACGAGAATGATGCGTTCCTCGCGGCCCTCGCCGAGACGCTCCCGGAGGTGGTGTGATGCGGACGGCTGAGCTACACCGTGAGACCAAGGAGACGACGGTCGACGTCGGACTCACGATCGACGGCTCGGGGACGACCGAGATCGGAACCGGTATCCCGTTCTTCGACCACATGCTCGAGCAGCTGGGCAAGCACGCCGGCTTCGATCTGCGCGTCGCGGCCACGGGCGACCTCGCCGTCGATCTGCACCACACGGTCGAGGACGTCGGGATCGTCGTCGGGAACGCGTTGCGCGAGGCGCTCGGCGACAAGCGAGGCGTGCGGCGCTTCGCGAACGCGTTGGTGCCGCTCGACGAGGCGTGTGTCCAGGTCGCGCTCGATCTGTCGGGGCGGCCATACCTCGTCTACGAGGTCGACCCGATCGCGGAGTGGATCGGCACGTTCGACCCGCAGCTCGCCGAGGAGTTCTGGAAAGGTTTCGTCGACGGCGCGCGCGTGACTCTCCACGTGCGCAGCATCAGCGGCAAGAACGGTCACCACGTGATCGAGGCGTCGTTCAAGGGTGTCGCGCGCGCGCTGCGCGACGCGGTGACGGTCGAGGGCGGCGGCGTCCCGTCGACGAAGGGCGTGTTGTGATCGCGGTCGTCGACTATGGGATCGGCAACCTCCGTTCGGCCGAGAAGGCGTTGCAGCACCTCGGCGCCGACGCGCGGCTCACCACCGACCCCTCGACCATCGAAGGAGCGGAGGCCGTCGTGCTGCCCGGCGTGGGTGCGTTCGGCGCGTGCATGAACGCGCTGCGGGCGAGCGGCCTCGAAGCCTCGACGCGCGCGGCGGCCACCGACGGCCGGCCGTTCCTCGGCATCTGCATCGGCATGCAGATGCTGTTCGGCGGAAGCGACGAGACTCCCGACGTCGACGGGCTGGGTGTCGTCGCGGGACGCGTCACGCGCCTGCCCGAGCGGGAGCGGCTGCCGCAGATCGGCTGGAACACCCTCGAGGTCCGCGCCGGCACGCGGTCGTGCGCGCACCTCCCTGATCCCGCGTGGCTCTACTTCGTCCACTCGTACGCGCCCGAGCCCGCCGATGTCGCGACCGTCGCGGCCTGGTGCACCTACGGCCGGCGCTTCGCCGCCGCGATCGAGGTCGGGTCGCTGTGGGCCACGCAGTTCCATCCGGAGAAGTCGGGCGACGTCGGGCTGCGGCTCCTGCGCAACTTCGTCGAGGCGGCCGCGTAACCGTGGATCTCTACCCGGCAATCGATGTGCGCGCGGGCAAGGTCGTGCGGCTGCTGCGCGGCGACTACGACGCGCAGACCGTCTACGACGACGATCCGATCGCCGTCGCGTGCCGCTTCGCGGATGCGGGCGCGCGCTGGATCCACGTCGTCGATCTCGACGCGGCGCTCGACGGGAGCGACGCCAATCTCCCGATCATCCACGAGATCTGCGCGGCGGTGCCCGGGTCCGTGCAGATCCAGACGGGTGGTGGCGTGCGCCGCGCCGCCGACGCGCACGCTCGCTTCGCCGCGGGCGCGAGCCGGGTCGTGCTCGGGAGCGCGGCCGTCGAACGACCCGAGACGATCGACGAGCTGGCGGGGACGCATTCCGGACGGATCGCGGTGGGGCTCGACGCGCGCGGGCGAGACGTCGCGATCCATGGGTGGACCGAAGGCACCGGCACCGACCTCGTGACGCTCGCCCGGCGTTTCGACCGCCCGGGAGTCGGCGCGCTGGTCGTCACCGAGATCGGCCGCGACGGCACGCTCGCGGGTCCCGACCTCGCCCAGCTCCGCAGCGTGCTCGACGCGGTCGGCGTTCCCGTGATCGCGAGCGGTGGCGTCGGCTCCGTCGACGACCTGCGCGCGCTCGATGAGCGGCTCGCCGGCGTGATCGTCGGACGCGCGATCTACGAAGGGCGCTTCACGGTCGAGGAGGGGATCGCCGCGTGCTCGCCGTCCGCGTGATCCCGTGTCTCGACGTCGACGCAGGGCGCGTCGTGAAGGGCGTGAACTTCGTCGGGATCCGAGATGCGGGCGACCCCGTGGAGCTCGCGGGCCGCTACGACGCGGAAGGCGCCGACGAGCTCGTGTTCCTCGACATCACGGCATCGAGCGATGCTCGCGACACGATCGTCCACGTCGTCGAGCACGTCGCCGACCAGGTGTTCATCCCGTTCACGGTCGGAGGCGGGGTCCGCAGCGTCGACGACGCGCGGCGCCTGCTGCGGGCCGGCGCCGACAAGGTCTCTTTCAACACCGCGGCCGTGAGCAATCCCGACCTCGTGCGCGCCGGAGCGCAGGAGTACGGCGCGCAGTGCATCGTCGTGGCGATCGATGCCCGGCGGCGCGACCCCGACGCGCACCGAGGCTGGGAGGTCGTGACCCACGGCGGGCGCACCCCTACCGGACTGGACGCGCGGGCCTGGGCCGAGCGGGTGTGCGCACTCGGAGCCGGCGAGATCCTGCTCACCTCGATGGACCGCGATGGCACGAAAGCGGGCTACGACCTCGACCTGCTTCGTGCGGTCGGCGCGGCGGTCGACGTGCCCGTCATCGCGAGCGGCGGCGTCGGCACCCTGGAGCACCTCTACGAGGGAGTTTCCGACGGCGGCGCCGGCGCGGTGCTGGCGGCATCGATCTTCCACTTCGGCCAGCACACCGTGCGGGAGGCCAAGACCTATCTCGCCGAGCGAGGCGTGGTCATACGACCGTAAACACCTGGTGACGAAGCCGTGACCAAGGATCGTTCCACGCGACCCCGGAGTGGGGGTACCGTGCTCTCTACCGAGTGCCGGGCTCGGGCCCGGCACGTGCGTAGGAGGTGTCATGGCCGAGACGCACTACACGGCGGGCGGAGGAACCCTGCGGATCGACAATCACGTCGACGACCACTTCTTCCGCCGGTACCGCCAGCTCCTCGACGCCGAAGACGCGGCGTTCGACGAGCTGGAGCACGCGTACGAGGACGGCGACCGCGCCACGTTCGAGAGCGATCTCGCGGCCTGGCACACGGCGATCATGCGCCGGGCGACGTTCCTCGAGCTGCACGGCCTCTCGGCCAGCCCCTTACCCGTCTAAACCGACTCGGCGACCACGCCGCGCACGAACTCGGCCGTCAGGTCGACGACGCGGTCGGTGCGGCCGATGAAGAAATGACTCGCGCCCGCGATCGTCTCGACGCGGGTGTTCGTCCAGCGCGCGACGTCCGCTTCGATCTCGGCGGGGGCGCGGAACTCGTCGTTGGCGGCCAGCTCCAGCAGCTTCGGACGCGCGTCG
>DATMUX010000688.1:0-2290 GCA_035563695.1 Acidimicrobiia bacterium | reverse complement strand
ACCGAACGCGCGTGCACATCCAACCCGACATTCGTACGCTGAACTACCACTGGGGCCTCCCACATCTTGTGGCTCTACCGGCCAGGACCAACTTCCTGACGGCAACCCACGTTCACATGTGAGCGAGGCCCCAGCCCCCCATACCGTCTAACGAGCCAAGCGGTAGTCGCATTCGACAATCTCGCGCGTGCGCTCGAAGAATGTCCGGCCGCTGTACGGCAATTGGGTAACGACCTTGCCGCTGGGATGCTGGAAGTAGTTGGTACAGGCCAGCCAGACCTTGCCTGCCATGGCGGCCTGGATCTCGTCGTTGTAGCGCCGCTGCGCCTCGGATGTCACCTCGACCGTGCGCGCACCGCGGCTATCCATCACATCGAGGATGTGGCGGATGAATGTCGTCTGCGCCTCGTGGATGTACAGGATCGAGTTGACGCCGTTCGTGTTCGGGCCATACAGCGTGAAGAAGTTCGGATACCCCGCTATCAGCGTGCCGAGGTAGGCCTCCGCGCCGTCACTCCACTCGTCGCGAAGGTGACGGCCGCCGGTTCCGTACACGTCGATGCTCGCGAGGTAGTCGGCGGCTTTGAATCCAGTGCCGTAGATGACGGTGTCGACGCGGTGTTCGACGCCGTCGACCGTGCGCACCCCACGCTCGGTCAGCTCCGCGATCGCGGTCGTTTCCAGGCTGACGTTGGGCAACGCGAACGTGGGGTACCAGTCGCGCGACATCAGCGGCCGCTTGCAGCCGGCGGGATAGTCCGGCGTTAGCTTTGCGCGCAACTCGGGGTCGGCCACCTTGCGCATCAGGTAGCTGCGGGCAAGCTCGGTCGCTTCGCGTGTCTGCGCGGCGTCGACGTCGAAGCTGGACGACTCGTAGGCATCAAAGGCCTCGTCGCGCAGCTTTTGCGCCGCGGCCGGGTCGCGTTCGAACAGCTCGTGCTGCTCGGGGGTGAACGGGAAGTCGAACCGGGGTGCAATCCAGATCGGGGTCCGCTGAAACACGGTCAGATGCGCGGTCTCTCGTGCGATCGCGGGCACGTATTGGACCGCGCTGGCACCGGTGCCGATCGACGCGACCCGCTCCCCCGCCGTCGACTTGCTGTGATCCCAGCGCGCCGAATGGAATTGGCGGCCCCGAAACCGCTGCGCGCCCGGAATGTCGGGAATGTGGGGCACGTCGAGCATGCCGACGGCGCACACCACGACGTCGAACTCGTGCTTGACGCCACGGTCGGTGATCAGCGTCCAGCGCCGCCGATCGTCTGACCACCGGACCGTCGTGATCGCGGTGTTGGGCCGCAGGTGTGGGCCCAACCCGTGGTCGGTGGCCACCTTCTCGAGATACGCCAGGATCTCCGGCTGGTTCGCATAGGTCTTGCTCCACCGCGGGTTGGGCGCAAAAGAATACGAGTACAGATGTGACGGGACGTCGCACGCCGCGCCCGGGAACGTGTTGTGCCGCCACGTCCCCCCGAATCCGTCGCCTCGGTCGAAGATGGTGAACTCATATCCAGCGTCGGCCAGCTGAATTCCCATCGCGATGCCGCCGGCGCCCGCGCCGATGATCCCGACCCCGGGCTTGGGGGGCATCACGCCCACTGCGAGAAGTAAGGTCGCTCGGGCCGGCTCTTCTCCACGAGGATGAACACCACGCCCCACGGGTCGACGAACCAGGTCGTGCGAACCCGCGCGACGTCGGCGATTCCGCTGACGAGGAAGCGCACCCCTTTGCCCTCGAGCTCTGCCCTGGTGGCCTCGAGATCCTCACAGATCAGCCCGACGTGCGACAGCCCGTGATCGGTCAGCGCCGCGGCGGTTCGCTGCTCGGAACCTTCGACGCCGAGATATTCGATCACCTCGAGCACACGGTCGCCGTCGTCCCCGAATCCGACGATGGCCGCTTTCATCGTGGGGTCGGACACCAGCTCACCCATGTCGTCGCGAATGGCGTTACCGGTCATGACATAAGGCGGCGAGAGCACACGCAGGCCTAATACGTCTCGGTAAAACGCCACCGCGGCCTCACAATCCGGAACGCACACCCCCGTGTGGGCCAACCCGGTAATCACGTTCTCAACCTTACGTCGGGGTGCAAGACCGCCCAGCGTCCACCTCACGAACTCAGCGCCGCCCGACCCGGGTGAGTATGTTTTGGCCATGGCTGCAACCGGCACACCGGCGTCAGGTCTCCGGTCTGACGGGCCGATAATGGCCCAGTGCGGTCAGTCGAAGAACATCAGCGTGTCGTCACGGAATTGATCCGTCCCCGCCCGGCTGTCACGGTCGCGCT
>DATMUX010000687.1:0-4720 GCA_035563695.1 Acidimicrobiia bacterium | reverse complement strand
AGCAGGTCAGCGTCGCGGCCGCGACCCGCCTGTGCGGGCGCTTGGTCGAGACCCACGGCCGGCCGGTGCCCGGCGTGGGCGCGCTCGGCCTGACGCACCTGTTCCCCTCGCCCGCGACGCTCGCGGCCGCCGACCTCACCGCCGTGGGCCTACCCCGCGCCCGCGCCGAAGCCGTGCGCGGCCTGGCCGAGGCCGTGGCCTCCGGTCGCCTCGTGCTGACCGCGGGTCGTGGTCTCGACGACACGGTGGCCACACTCCGCGCGCTCCGCGGATTCGGCGAGTGGACGGCGCACTACGTCGCGATGCGGGCCTGTGGCGAGCGCGACGCCTTCTGCGCGAGCGACCTCGGCGTGCGCCGCGCGCTCGGCCCGGCCGGCGCGTCGCGGGCCGAGGCCTGGCGGCCCTGGCGCGCCTACGGGGCCCTGCACCTGTGGTGCGCTCCCGCGGCCTGAAGCGCGTTTTGCCTGGTCAGGCCCCATATATCAGCTTGAGATCGCGATCCGGATCGTTTACCATTGAGGACCGGCTTCGGCCGGGGTCACTCAAGGAAACCCCCCAGCTGTTCCTCAGCATCGGGGAACAAGCTCCCGGGGGGCAGGCGTTGGCCAGGGTGCTCGCCCTGTGCCGCCGACTGGCCGATAGTAAGCACACGAGCACCCACCCCGATCGTCATCCCAACGCCGCCGAGTTGCCCGCTCCGCCGAACCCGAAAGTGAAGAAATGCCCGTCAAGCACGTGAAGGCACGCCGCGAGGACCGCGACTACGAGGATCTGGTACGCCTGTACCTCGAAGACGTCGGCCGCCACGACCTGCTCACCAAGGACGACGAAATCCGGCTCGCGCAAGCGATCGAGTCCGGCGTCGAGGCGCGCACCCAACTCGAGACCACGAAGAAGCTCACGCCCACGCAGCGGCGCCAGCTCCGGCGCGCCGTCCGCCAGGGCGAGGAGGCCCACCGCCAGTTCGTCAACTCGAACCTGCGGCTCGTGGTGTCGATCGCGAAGAAGTACCAGAGCTCGGGACTCCCGCTGCTCGACATCGTGCAAGAGGGCAACCTCGGCCTGATCCACGCCGTCGACAAGTTCGACTGGCGCAAGGGCTTCAAGTTCTCGACGTACGCGACCTGGTGGATCCGCCAGGCGATCCAGCGCGGCATCGCCAACTCCGCGCGCGTCATCCGCCTGCCCGTGCACGCGGGCGACATGCTCACGGCGTTGCTCAAGCTGCGCGCGCAGCTCGAGGGCTCCCTGGGCCGTACGCCCACGCTGGCCGAGCTGGCCTCGGAGGCCGAGCTGCCGCTCGAGAAGGTCGTCGAGGTCCTGCGCTACGCGGTCGACACCGTCTCGCTCGACGAGCCGGTCCGCGACGACGGCGACGCCGAGCTCGGCGACTTCGTCGAGGACCGCAACGCGGTCGCGCCGTTCGACCACGCGGCCACGTCGCTGTTGCCGGGCGAGGTGGCCAAGGTGTTGTCGGTGCTCGACGAGCGGGAGCGCACGATCCTCACGCTGCGCTTCGGTCTCGACGGTGGCGGCGAGCGCACGCTCGAGGAGGTGGCCGAGCACTTCGGCCTCACCCGCGAGCGGATCCGCCAGATCGAGGCCCGGGCGATGTCGAAGCTGCGGCACCCGTCGGCCGACGTCGGCGCCCGCGAGCTCCTCGAAGCCGTCTGATCCAGCGCTTCCTTTCGCCTTCTTCGCAACCTGCGTCAATACTCCATACCTCATCGGGAAATTCGACGCAGGTTCGTTGAGGAGGGGGGATCGCACCTCAGCCCTGGAGCCGCTCGAACAGGGCCGCGAGCGCGGCGTCGGTTCCGGCCTGGGGCAGTGAGATCCCGCCGTCGGCGACGATCGTGTGGCCGGTGACGTAGCTCGCACGGTCGGACGCGAGGAACAGGATCACCTCGGCGATCTCACCCGCCTCGCCGATCCGGCGCAGCGGGATCGCGTCCGCGATCGGGGCGAACGCGTCGGGAAACTGCTCCCACACCGCCGTGAGCGGCGTGCGCACGTGGCCCGGCGCGACGCAGTTGACCCGGATGGCGGGACCGTACTCGAGCGCACCGCTCTTGGTCAGCGCGATCACACCCGCCTTCGCGGCGGAGTACGCCGCCTCGTTCCGGGTCGGGGTGAAACCCGACATCGAGGCGTTGTTCACGATCGCACCGCGTCCCGACTCGAGCATGATCGGCACCGCGGCCCGCATCCCGTTGAACGTGCCGGTGAGGTTCACGTCGATGAGGCGGTGCCACAGCTTGTCGTCGACGCTGTGCAGCGGGCGGAGGTCGCCGGTACCGGCGTTGTTCACGAGGATGTCGAGGCCGCCGACGGCGTGCGCGAACTCGCGCACGGCCCGGGTCACGGCGTCGGCGTCGCGGACGTCACACTCGTAGACGTGGGGAGCAACGTCGGCCGCAGGGGAGCGGTCGATGATCCCGACAGTCGCGCCCTCGCGCGCGAACGCCTCCGCGGTCGCGGCCCCGATGCCGGTTGCGCCGCCGGTGATCAGCGCGGCACGGCCGTCGAGCTCTCCCATGCGGCCACACTAGAGCCGCGCCCGCGCGGCGCGCTCAGAGCGTCGCGAGCAACGCGGCCACCGCGCCGCGGGCGAACGCGTCGACGATCAGCGCGTGCTTCGGCAGGTAGCGCTCGTCCGGAGGCGACACCACCTCGAGCAGCGCGACGAGGTCGTCGCCGCGCCACATCGGCACGACGAGGATCCCGCGCCCGTCGATCGACTCCCGGCGCACCGGGGCGCGGTGCCGCAACGCCTCGGCGGCGGCATCGCCGTCGTCCGGCACGGTGCCGCCCGTCGCGATCTGGCGCAGCGCCGCGATCGGCACCTCGCCCGAAGGGCCGACGAGCCGCACGCGCGCGCTGTCGGCGGGGAGCACCCCGGCGAGCCCGGTCGCGAGCCGGCCGGCGGCCGTCGCGAGGCCGTCGCGCAGGTCGAGGAGCTCACGGTCGGGGTCCAGGGCACCCGAGTCCATCAACTCGCCCGCGACCGCGAGCGTGATCTTCCGCGTGTCGTCGCGCAGCGACGCGAGCCGCCGGAAGTGCCGATCCTTCTCCATCGCGTACACGCCGAACGCGACGGCCAGCGCGACCGCCAGCGCACGGATCAGCCCGCCCGCAACCAGCAGGGCGAAGAGCGCGACGAACGCGCACGCCGCGAGCAACGCTTCGATCTGCACCCGGCGTCGCGTGATCGACGAGTCCGTCAGCGGCTCGCCGACGGGCAGGCCGACGCGGCGCTCCTCGTGCGCGATCTCCTGTTCGAGTGTGGTGATGGCAGCGACCATGGCTCCCCCCTCCGTCGAGCCACACAATTCTGTTCCCCTCGCTGTGTTCATCGAACCGATGGGAGGTCAACCTTGAGCCGTCACCTCGTACACGATGTCGTGATCGCGGGTCAGCCAGACGATGCCGTTGTCGTCGGGGTAGCCGCGGCCCTGGATGTTGAAGATCCGCACCGAATCGGACCCCACCGGGTAGGGACCCCAGTGCCACGTGCCGCGATGCAGGTGCACGCACGTGTGGCGGCCGAGCGCGAACGCCCGGACGGTGTCGAAGTGCTCGGGTTCGGAGAAATCGGCGCCGGGGGGTGCGACCACCACCACCGCATCACCGCTCATCGGCATCAGCGTCTGTGTGTGCGTATCGTGACGATTGAGCAGCTCGCAACGCAGGCGCCCGTCGCGCACTTCGATCTCCGACAAGGTGTGACCGATGTAGTTCACCCAACCGTCGTTCAACAAGAACTCGAGATCGGCGGTCGGGTAGCCGTCGCCCTCGTCGGGAGGCAGCGCGCCGTACGGGGCAAACGACTCCCGGGTCGCGGCGATCGGTCGGAGCTCGATGGTGCGCGGCTCGCCCATGTCGGGCCTCCTCGGGCTGGCGTACGCTTTGGGCACCGAGTGTACGGAGGGTCACGAATGGACGTGCGGTCGATCGAAGATATTGCGCCGGTCATCGAGCACAACGGCACCGTGCCCGTGTGGTGGCTCGTGAACCCCCGCGAGATGTTCGAGATCACCCGGGGCGGGCACCTCGAGCTCGTGAGCGAGTTCGAGGTCTCGGGCGGGGGCTACGTCGACCCGCACCACCACCCCACGCACGAGTTCTATTACGTGACCTCGGGCCGCGGGATCATGACCATCGAGGGCGAGGATCGCGAGATCGCCCAGGGCGACCTCGTGCACATCCCGCCGAACGCCGTGCACTCGCTCCGGCCGGTCAGCGACCACGCGCCGATCCACTGCTTCTGCTTCGCGGTCGGCGTCGACGGCGCCGGTCCGGTGAACTACACGGAGCACTAGCTCCGTGGCCCGCATCCTGGTGACGCGCCGTCTTCCCGACGGCGGGTCCGAACCGCTCGCGGGTCACGACGTCGTCGGGCCGAAACCCGACGACGCGCCGTACACCCACGAGGAGCTCTGCGCGCACGCGCGCGAGTGCGACGCCATCGTCTCCCTACTCACGGATCGCATCGACGCCGCGGTGCTCGACGCGGGTGTCGCGGGTGGGCGACTGCGAGTCGTCGCGAACGTCGCGGTCGGCTACGACAACATCGACGTGAGCGCCGCGCGCGACCGCAACATCACGGTGTGCAACACGCCCGGGGTGCTCGACGACACGACGGCCGACACCGCGTTCCTGCTCGTCCTCGCCGCTTCCCGACTCGCATCGTCGGCCGAAGCCGACCTGCGCGAAGGTC
>DATMUX010000686.1:0-4252 GCA_035563695.1 Acidimicrobiia bacterium | reverse complement strand
GCTGCGCCCGGAAGCGTTCGAGCGCGGCCTCGGAGATGTCGTACCCCGAGCCCACCTTGACCGCGATGAGCTCACCGCTGCGCACCCACCGGTACGCGGTCTGGTAGTGCACACCCATACGGCGCGCCGCGGTCTTGAGATTCATGTCACCAACGGCATACGGGCCATCCGAAGAACCTGCACGCTTCCCCCCACCGGTCCTGCACTTCGGTCTTCCCGCCCCCACTTGCGTATATCGCACCACATCCTGCTGCCTGCCGCGCGTCTCGCGAAGTCGGGTGCGGTCCGAAATCGTCCATATTGGGTCGGCGTTCGCGAACGCGGACGTACGAATCTGACCGTGGCGGCGGCTCCCGGCTACGTTCGCCCGATGGATGGTGTGGGTTCGATGCCGGCCGACGTCGGCGTCATCGACTTGATGATCGCTCCGCCGTTCCGCAAGGGCGCCCGGACCTACGAGTTCCTGCGGGCCAACCTCCGCGACCGCGAGTCGCTCGACGAGTTCGAGTTCCCGGCGCAGTACATGTTCAAGGACGTGCCGCACCCCGAGCCCGGCGACGACCCGGTGCGGTTCCTGCTCGAGCAGATGGACCGCTTCGGGATCGAGCGGGGGATGTTGGGCGTCTCGTTCCACAGCGAACGCAGTGCCGACTCTCTGCGGGCCGTACGCGAGCACCCCGACCGGTTCTTCGGGAGCCTCGAGGTCGATCCCAACCGCGGCATGGACCAGGTGCGCGACCTCCGGCGAGCGGTCGAGGAGCTGGGCGTCAAGGCGGCCACCGCGTTCCCCGCCGGCCTGAACCCGCAGGTTCCGATCAACGACGCGAAGTTCTACCCGATCTACGCGAAATGCATCGAGCTCGACATCCCGATCTGCGTGTGCGCGGGCGTGCCCGGACCGCGCGTGCCCTTCGCGCCCCAGTACGTCGGGCTGATCGACGAGGTGTGCTGGTACTTCCCCGAGTTGAAGTTCGTCACGCGGCACGGGTGCGAACCCTGGACCGATCTGGCGGCCAAGCTGTTGTTGAAGTGGCCGAACCTCTACTACTCGACCTCGGCGTTCGCGCCGCGCTACTACCCGAAAGCCGTCGTCGACTTCGCGAACACGCGTGGCGCCGACAAGGTGATGTACGCGGGCTACTACCCGATGGGACTCTCGCTCGAGCGCATCTTCAAGGAGCTCCCCGACGTGCCGTTCCGTGACCACGTCTGGCCCAAGTTCCTGCGCGAGAACGCGATGCGCGTGTTCAAGCTGACGTGAGCGCGTACGACGACGCGCTTGCCGGCGGTGTGGTCGACACCGCGGTCGGGTTCCCGAAGTCGCGCGAGGAGATGTTCGAGTTCTACGAGTTCATTCGCAAGGGCTCGCACGACGCCGCCACGAAGGAAGGCGAGCTCGAGTTCCCCGCGGGCTACATGTTCAAGAGCGTGCCCAAGTGGGACGCCGGCGACATGGGCGACCCCGTCGAGATGCTCTTCCTGGAGCATCAGCGCCACGGGATCACGCAGGCGATCGTGAACGTCGAAGACGAGGTAGGCCGGCGCGCGGTGCGCGCACTCCCCGACCACTTCTTCGCGAGCATCGGCATCGACCCGAACCAGGGCATGGATGCCGTACGCAAGATCGATCGGTACGCGAACGAGTTCGACCTCAAGGTCGTGGGCGCGTTCCCCGCAGGTCTGTACCCGCAGGTCGCGCTGAACGACAAGATGTTCTATCCGATCTACGCGAAGTGCATCGAGGTCGATATCGCGTTCGCGTCGACGGCCGGCGTACCGGGGCCGCGCCTTCAGTTCGCGCCGCAGGAGGTCGCGCTGATCGACGAGGTGTGCTGGTACTTCCCCGAGCTGAAGTTCGTCACCCGGCACGGGTGTGAGCCGTGGACGGCGCTGGCCGTCAAGCTCCTACTGAAGTGGCCGAACCTCTACTACTCGACCACGGCGTTCGCCCCGAAGTACTACCCGAAGGACATCGTCGACTTCGCGAACACGCGCGGCGCCGACAAAGTGATCTTCTCCGGCTACTTCCCGGCGGGGTTGACGTACGACCGGATCTTCGGCGAGCTTCCAAGCGTGCCGTTCCGTGACCACGTCTGGCCCAAGTTCCTGCACGAGAACGCGCGGCGCGTGTTCAAGCTTCCACAGAAGTCCGAGAAGCCCGAGAGCCCCGACAGCGAGGTGGCCGCGTGAGCCGCGAGGCGTTCGAGAAGGCCCGCGCCGACGTCGGCGTGTTCGACACGATGATCGGCTTCCCCCAGCCGCGGGAGGAGCAGGCCAAGCAGTACGACTTCATCCGCAAGCAGACGCACGACTCCGACAGCCAGGAGTGGGAGTTCCCCGCGCAGTACATGTTCAAGGGCGTGCCGCACTACGACCGGGTCGACGATCCCGTCGACATGCTCGTCGCGAAGATGGACCAGCACGGCATCCGCAAGGCGCTCACCGGATTGCCCGTCAGAGGCAATCCGAAGGTCGCGCTCGAGCGCTATCCCGACCGGTTCGTTCCGTCGGGCCAGGTCGATCCCAACACCGGCATGGACGCGGTGCGCGCCCTCCACGAATCGGTGCGCGTGCACGGCGCGAAGGCCACGCATTGCTGGGGCACCGGGCTCATCCCGCAGGTGCCGCTCAACGACAAGAAGATGTATCCGGTCTACGCGAAATGCGTGGAGCTCGGCGTGCCGATCTTCGTGTACGCGGGCGTTCCCGGGCCGCGCATCCGGTTCGCGCCCCAGGACGTCGCCCTCCTCGACGAGGTCTGCTGGTACTTCCCCGAGCTCAAGATCGTCACGCGCCACGGTGGCGAGCCGTGGGCGGAGCTGATGGTGAAACTGCTGCTCAAGTGGCCGAACCTCTACTACTCGACGTCGGCGTTCGCACCGAAGCACTACAACCGCGCCATCGTCGACTTCGCGAACACGCGCGGCGCCGACAAGATCATCTACGCGGGCTACTACCCGATGGGCCTCGACATCGACCGGATCTTCGCCGAGATGCCCGACGTCCCGTTCCGCGACCATGTCTGGCCCAAGTTCCTGTACGAGAACGCAGCCCGGGTGCTCGACGTGTGACCCGAAATCCCCCCAACAGTTGGGAGGATCATGGGCGCATAGAGCCCACCAGGCTCCAAACAGTTGGGAGGGTGATGGGTCCGCTGGCCGGCATCAAGGTGATCGAGCTGCCGAACATCGGTCCGGTGCAGTTCGCGGGCATGCTGCTCTCCGATCTCGGCGCCGAGGTATTACGCGTCGACCGGGCTGCCGACGTAGCGACGGGCCGCACGGTCGCGGGCGGCAGCGCCGCGCCGTACTCGGTGATCGATCGCGGCCGGCGCAGCATCGGCGTCGACCTCAAGCACCCCGACGGCGCGGGCGTCGTCCTGCGCCTGTGCGAACGAGCCGACGTACTGCTCGAGGGCTTCCGTCCCGGCGTTGCCGAACGCCTGGGCGTCGGGCCGGAGCAGTGCCGCGACCGCAATCCCGCGCTCATTTACGCGCGCATGACCGGTTGGGGCCAGGACGGCCCGCTCGCGGCCGATGTCGGGCACGACGTCAACTACCTGTCGATCGCGGGTGTGCTGTGGCACCTCGGTCCCGAGGGGCACGCACCCGTACCGCCGATCAACCTGCTCGCCGACTTCGGCGGCGGCGGCTCGCTCGTCGTGATGGGCATCCTCGCCGCGCTCGTCGAGCGCGCCCGGTCCGGGCACGGCGAGGGCCAGGTCATCGACGCGGCCATGGTCGACGGCAGCGCGCAGCTCATGAGCATCTTCTGGGGCATCGACTCGATCGGCGGGTGGGGTCCGCGGGGCACGAACCTGCTCGACGGCGGCGCACACTTCTACAACGTGTACGAGACTGCCGATGGCGGCTTCGTCTCGATCGCGGCATACGAACCGAAGTTCTACGCCAATCTGCTCGCGCTCATCGGCCCGCTGGGTTTCGACGACCTGCAGCCCGACGCGCAGATGGACAAGACAACGTGGCCCGCGCTCCGGCAACGCCTCGCCGCGCTGTTCCGCACCAAGCCACGGGACGAGTGGGTGGCGTTCTTCACGGGCCACGAAGTGTGCTTCGCACCCGTGCTCCCCATGAGCGAGGCGCGCGCCCATCCGCACAACGTCGCGCGCCACACGTTCGTCGACGTGGGCGGCGCGCCCCATCCTGCGCCCGCGCCCCGCTTCAGCCGGACGACGACCGCCGTACAGGGTGCGCCGGTGAAGCCCGGCGCGCACACCGCGGCCGCGCTCGCC
>DATMUX010000685.1:0-5078 GCA_035563695.1 Acidimicrobiia bacterium | reverse complement strand
GCTTGCATTCATCGTGCTCGTCGCCGGCATCGTCTTGCTCGTGCGCTGGCGACCGCCCGCCCCGGTCACCGCGTACGCCCTCACGATCGCGGTCCTCACGATCGGTGCGAGCAGCTACGCGTCCACGTTCCGATTCGTGCTGATGGGTGTGCCGTTCACGATCGCCTTCGCGCGCGCGCTGCGGCACATGACGTTCGCGATCGGCCTCGCCTGCTCCGCCGCCCTGTTCACGATGCTGGCGATCACCGCGACGACGCTCTACTACACGCCGTAGTTCGAGGCCGGCAGCCGACCCGGCGACCCGCTGTCCAGCGATCCAGTGTCCACCGGTCGACAAGCGACCGTCGAGGTGCTTGACGGTCCCTAGGACGGTCAGGAGACTCGCACCCGTGGCGATGGAGACAC
Source organism: Acidimicrobiia bacterium (assembly GCA_035563695.1). Lineage (GTDB taxonomy): Bacteria > Actinomycetota > Acidimicrobiia > IMCC26256 > PALSA-610 > DATMUX01. The sequence goes on along the minus strand of DATMUX010000685.1, from coordinate 4,673 downwards.
GTAGCCGCCTGCCCCACAACATCGTGGTGCTCTCGTGGGTCTCGTTCTTCCAGGACGCGGCCTCGGAGATGCTCTACCCGGTGATCCCGCTCTTCCTGACGGGTGTGCTCGGCGCGCCGGTTGCCGCCGTGGGGCTGATCGAAGGTGTCGGCGAGGCCACCGCGTCCGCGATGAAGATCGTGTCGGGCCGTCTCGCCGACCTGCGCCGGCGGCGGCCGCTCATCGCCGCGGGCTACGGCCTGTCGTCGATCGCCAAACCGCTCATGGGACTCGCCCAGGCGTGGCCGTTCGTGCTGTTCGCTCGCTTCGTCGACCGCACCGGCAAGGGCCTGCGCACGTCGCCGCGCGACGCGTTGATCGCCGAGGAGACGACACCCGCGCTGCGCGGCCGTGCGTTCGGTTTCCACCGCGCCGCCGACACGGCCGGCGCGGTATGCGGCCCGTTGATCGGCATCGGACTCTACGAGCTGTTCGATCACAACATCCGCCCGCTGTTCTTCGTGGCGTTCGTGCCGGCGATCGTCAGCGTGGGGCTCATCGGATTCGTGCACGAACGCACGCGCCCTGCCCCGCGCGCCGAACCTGCGCCCGGGCGCGACGGCGCACGCGCGACTCCGCACCTCACTCCTTACCCCCGCCGGTTCAGGCGCGTGCTCGTCTTCCTCACGCTGTTCGGGATCGTCAACTTCTCCGATGCGCTGCTGATCCTGCGGGCGAAGGCACTCGGCCTGGGCTTCGTCGCGGTCGTGCTCGCGTATGTCCTGTACAACTTGACGTACGCCGGCTTGTCGTATCCCGCGGGTCACGTCTCCGATCGCGTGCCCCGCTACCTCGTGTTCGCGACCGGACTCGCGATCTTCGCGATCGCATATCTCGGTCTCGGCATTGTCACGACGTCGGCGTGGGTCTGGCCGCTGCTCGCGATCTACGGCGGCTTCACCGCGCTCACCGACGGCGTCGGCAAGGCGTGGATCGCCGACCTGCTCCCCCGCGACCGGGAGGGCAGCGGGCTCGGCCTCTACCAGGGCGTCGTCGGCGCGGCTTCGCTCCTCGCCGGCATCTGGGCCGGGCTCGCGTGGAACGGCACGGGACGGCTGCCGCTCGTCATCTCCGGCACGGTTGCCGCCGTGCTCGCGATCGTGCTCGCGGTGACGGGCCGGCGGCTCGAGCGCGCGTGACGCGGCTCACGTGCGAGTCGACCTTGGCGCCCCTGCGCGATCAGTGAGCGAGCAGCACCTCGGCCATCTGCACCGCGTTCAGCGCCGCGCCCTTGCGCAGGTTGTCGCCCGTGATCCACAGGTTCAACGAACCCGGCTCCGAGATGTCGGCCCGGATCCGGCCCACGAGCACCGGGTCGATGCCCGCCGCGTCGAGCGGCGTCGGGATGCCGGCCCCGCCGTCGACCAGGGTGACGCCCGGAGCGGCGCGCAGGATCTCGGCCGCCTCCGCCGGCTCCATGGCGCGGTGGAACCGCACGTTCACCGAGACGGCGTGGCCGACGTACACGGGGACGCGCACGCACGTGACCGCGCATTGGATGGCTTCGTCGTGGAGGATCTTGCGCGTCTCGCGCACCATCTTCCACTCCTCGGAGGTGTATCCCTCCTCCCTCAGCGAGCCCGCGAGCGGGATCACGTTGCCCGCGATCGGCTTGGGCCAGACCTCGCCCTCGACGACGGGCGCGCCCAGGGCGCCGGCGCGGGCCAGGTCGGAGGCGCGCCCGTCGAGCTTCGCCCACTGCGCGTCGAGCTCGTGCATGCCGGCTTGCCCGGCACCCGAGACCGACTGGTACGACGAGACGATCATGCGGTCGATGCGCGCCGCGCGGTGCAGCGGCGCGAGCGCGGTGACCGGGATCATCGTCGTGCAGTTCGGGCACGAGGCGATGCCCTTCGGCAAGCTGTGCAGATCGTCGGGATTCACCTCGGCGACGACGAGCGGCACATCGGGATCCATGCGGAACGCCGCCGAGTTGTCGACGACGGTCGCGCCCGCGGCCGCGGCGCGCGGCGCCCACTCGAGCGCGATCGGATCGTCGACATCGACGATGACGAAGTCGAGTCCGTCGAAGCAGCCGTCGCGCAGGACCTCGCACGTCACTTCACCGCCCGCGAACCGCAGCTTGCGGCCTTCGGAGCGCGCCGATGCGTACGCGCGCAGCTCGCTCACCGGGAACGCGCGCTCCTCGAGGACGCGCAGCATCTCGGTGCCCACCAACCCGGTGGCGCCCATCACACCGACACGCGCGCCGCTCATCGATCCGATCCTCCGTCGAGGCCGAACGCCGCGTGCAGCGCGCGCACGGCCCGCTCCACGTCGTCCTCGGCGACCACGCACGACAGCCGGATCGTCGAGGTACTGATCATCTCGATGTTGATGCCCTCGGTGGCGAGCGTCTCGAACATCTTGGCGGCGACCCCGGGATGCGTCTTCATGCCGGCACCCACGATCGACACGCGGCCGATGCTCTCGTCGGTGCGGAATCCGCTCGCCTCCGTGTCGACGACGATTTTCTCCATGCAGTGCGCGGCCCGCCGGACGTCGGCGCGCGGCACGGTGAAGCTGATGTCGGTGTGCCCGGCGGTCGAGACGTTCTGCACGATCATGTCGACGTTGATGCCGGCGTCGGCGAGATCACGGAAGATCGTGGCCGCGACACCGGGCCGGTCGGGGACCTGCTCGATCGTGACCTTCGCCTCGGTGATGTCGTGCGTGACCCCCGAGATGATCGCCTGCTCCATCGCTTCCGTAGCGTCCATCGACGCGTCCTCCTCGCTGATCCACGTTCCGGGTGCCCACGTGAAGCTCGATCGCACGTGCACCTGCACGTGGTGGTTGCGCGCGAACTCGACGGAGCGCAGCGCGAGCACGCGCCCGCCGGTGGCCGCCATCTCGAGCATCTCGTCGAACGAGACGCGCGCGAGCTTGCGCGCGGTGGGCACGATGCGGGGGTCGGCCGTGTAGACGCCTTCGACGTCGGTGTAGATCTCGCACACGCCGGCGCCGAGCGCCGCGGCCAGCGCGACGGCCGTCGTGTCGGAGCCGCCGCGCCCCAGCGTGGTGATGTCGCTCGACGTCGACACGCCCTGGAAGCCCGCGACGATCGCGACCTTTCCCTGCGCGAGCGCGTCGCGGATCCGGTCGCCCCGCACCTCGATGATCTTCGCCTTGCCGTGCTCGGTGTCGGTGACGATGCCGGCCTGGCTCCCCGTGAAGCTCACCGCCGGCTGACCGAGGTCCTCGACCGCCATCGACAGCAACGCCATCGAGATCCGCTCACCCGCAGTGAGCAGCATGTCCATCTCGCGGCCGCCCGGCTGGCGGGCGACGTCGTGCGCCAGGCGCACGAGATCGTCGGTGGTCTTGCCCATCGCGGAGACGACCACGACGACGTCGTCGCCGGCCCGACGAGTCCGCACGACGTGATCGGCCACCGCCCGGATGCGGTCGGGGTCGGCCACCGAGGTGCCGCCGAACTTCTGGATGCGCAAGGTCACGGCCGACCAGGCTACCGGCGGGATCGCCCGGTGCCGGACGCGTTTCCCCGCCCTGTACCCTCTGCGCCGTGCCCAGCGCCGACAAGCGTCAACGCAAGAAAGAGAACGCGCGCATGGCGCGCGAGGCCCGGCTGGCCGCCGAGAAGCGCCGCCGGCGCATGCGCACCCTGCGGAACTTCGCGATCGTCGCGGTGATCTTCGTCATCGGGATCGTGATCATCAACCAGTTCACCGGCGGCAGCAAGAAGGCGTCGTCGACCCCGACCACGACCGCCCCGACGACGACGCCGACCACGCTGGCGAAGCTGCCCGCATTCACGGCCGATCCCAACAAGAACTACACGGCGACGATCACGACCAACTTCGGCACGATCGTCACGAAGCTCGACGTGAAGACCGCGCCCAAAGCCGCGAGTCGGTTCATCCAGCTCGCCCAGCGCGGCTTCTACAACGGGCTCCCCTGGCACCGCGTCGCGAAGGACTTCGTGATCCAAAGCGGCGCCCCGAAGGGCGACGGAACGGCGATCTCGGGCTTCGAGCCCGTCGTCGGCGAGGTCCCGACCGACCACTATCCGATCGGATCGCTCGCCGCGGCGAAGAAGCAAACCGATCCACCCGGAACGTTCGACTCGCAGTTCTTCATCGTGACCGGGTCGCAGGGCGCGACGCTGCCGAACGACTACGCGCGGTTCGGCTCGGTCACGAGCGGCCAGGACGTCGCGAAGAAGATCGAGCTGCTCGCGCCGGCGAGCGGCGACGGCCCGCCGACGAAGACCGCCACGGTCGACAAGATCACGATCACGGAGTCGTGATCGATCAGCCGGCCGCGGCCGGCGTCTCCAGCGTGAGCGTGCCGCCCGCCTTCACGGTCTTGGGCTTCACGCCCTTGCGGTAGACGGTGACGCGCCCGGCGCCGAGCACCTCCCACGGGCCGTCCGTGCCGGTGCGCACCAGCGCGGTCTGCTCGTCGACGCCGACGAGCACCGCGTTCGCCGCGAGCAGGTCGACGGAACGTTCCCGGAGGTGCTCGGCCGCGGTGCCGTGATACGGGAAGATCGCGAGCCCCTCCACGAGCCCGAGCCCGACGGTGTACGCACCGCCGCGCGGGTCGACCATCGGGTCGGTGAGCACCATGGCCGCCGCCGACGAACCAGCGACCACGGCGCCGCCGTCGAC
>DATMUX010000684.1:0-3614 GCA_035563695.1 Acidimicrobiia bacterium | reverse complement strand
CATATCCCGTCGCCCTGCCCGTCATGCTCGTCGAGCCAACGCGCCCACCCCTCCGCGTCGGCCACAGTGAGCACCGGCAGCTCTGCTCGCATCCTTGACATTCTCGCAGAGGCGAGCGCGGCCCGACACCCGCGCCAGATTGCAGCTCGGGCGCAGTGTGGAATGACATCGGCATGACACGGTGAGGTCGCAAGGACTCGTAGCGCATCGAACACATGCCCCGAGCTGCGTTGAGGGGTCGTCTTGATCGGCAGGCGGGCCGGCCGCGCCGGTGCTCGACCGCCTGACCGACGACATGGAGAGCCCAGAGCGACGGCGCACCCGGCGATTGTGAGGTAAGCCCTGTCGGCTACGTCACTGGTGGTTGTTTTTGCCCTGGCTGTTGTCGCCGTGGCTGTTGTCGCCCCGGTGCTTGTTCGTCAGTCCTGGCGGACCCGAGTGGCAGTGATTCGTATCTCCGTAACCCCACCCCGGCTTGCACGGCACGCTCGTCGTCGTTGTCGAGCTAGTGGTCGTGCTCGTCGAGCTGGTGCTCGTCGAGCTGGTGCTCGTCGAGCTGGTGCTCGTCGAGCTGGTGCTGGTCAAGCTGGTTTGTCCGGGCGGTCCCGAATGGCAGTGGTTCGTGTCGCCGTAGCCCCACCCCGGCTTGCACGCGGTAGTCGACGTCGTTGTTGTCCGGTGTGGGTTGCCACCCAGGCCGCTACCGCCACCCGAAAGCGCCCACGCCGACGCGCCGGTTAGGACGACCGCCGTCGCGATGGAGGCCGCCAGCCTGACTGCTCGCTGCGTTCCAAGCATCACCGGTTTCTCCTCGTCCGAACGCTGCCGCCTATGAGCGTTCTCGCGTTCTTGAACGGACAAACGTCCGCGCGCGCACAAGTGGCGCCTCGAGTGTGACGAAGTTCACATACGAGCCGAGGTCGTCTGGTTCGCTCGTACGCCCTCTTCTCGGCTTCGTCGCCCCATGGCTCACAGCGCGCCCCGGCGAGCGCCCCGGTTCCAGTTCGTCAAGTGTCGGCGAAGATACGACGATAGCTAGAGCGTGGAGACCGTCGTGCTCGGGATCGTCGCGTTGGTCGTGGTCGTGCTGTCGTTCGCGCTAGTGGCTCTGACGCTCCATCGGGTACTCCCGCACAACTCGCACACGATGCCGGCTTCGGACTCGACCGACAACCTCAGCGACCACTCGAGCTCGGCGCGGCCAGATCTTCCCCGGCGCACAGCCTGACGTCGGGGATTTCCTCGACAGGTTACGAACCTTCCAGGCGCGGAGGACGCGCGCCAGAACTGCGGATCTGGCACCAGCGGTGTTTGCGCCTCTTGTTCCATGGCCTCGGCGGGCCTTCCGGCTCGCAGAATCGCTCCAAGAGAGGCATTATGCGTGTGTGTCGGACGATCCCGACTTGCCTCGGCAATCTGCCGGGTCGCGCGCCTTCGGTGACCTGGTCCGTGGACACCGCGCCGATCCCGAGGCAGACCGTATTGCAGCGAAGTCGCATCCGGGCGTCGGCGTGTCATGTTTTCTTCGAGGATCTTTTGAACGGTTTCCGCGGAAGTGGAAGCAGGGCCGGTTGATTCTCAACGCCGACGGTGCGCAGTGGGTACCTGGCGTCCGTTTCCGAACCCTTGACGCGCGGACCCGAGCTGGGGACGGCTTGCCGCTACCGACGCCGTTCGAAACGGTAGAGACTATCGAAACGAGCCGGTGGGGGAGGTTCGGGCCGGACAGCATTGGCGGCCCGGCGTGGCAGGTCATCCGCGCGACTACCGCCTATCGCGACCTGCAACTCGCCGTTCCATCCCCGGACACAGCTTTCGTGCTCGCTCATCTGCGACCATGTCGCGACGCATAACTTCTGACACGCCCCGCTCCTTCAGGAATGCCGATCTGGCGCGAGCCGTCTGCGACCGCGATCGCCGCTCTTGTATCACGGCATCGGCGGGCATTCCGGCTCGAATAATCGCTCCAGAGAGCGGGCATTATGCGTGCATGCGGGACGGCAGACGGTGCATGTGGTATTCACGTTTCGCAAGCGCCGCGGTGAGCGCCTTCGTACTCGCAGCGCTACTTGGCGGGTGCTCATCTCACCACGACCAGGCCAGGACGGCGACGAGTCAGCGGAACACGACAATCGTTATGCGGCCCACTGCTTCGCCCGTCCAGGTTGCGAACGTCGTCACGCATCTCAACGGTGACCGCAACGTCGAGTCGTTTACGTTTCACGATCACGTAGCTGGCTATGGCGAGCACGTCCAAGACTTTCCGTACACGTCGATTCCCGTGACCGTGATCACGACCCCTGGACCCACCGAGTTTCGTGTTCGTCTCCGACCCGGGGCCGATTCAACACAGGTGTTGCGGAAGTACGGAGGACTCCCCGGAGTTGCGAGCGTCATGTCGCAGTGACCGCCCGAATCTGCCGATCTGGCACGAGCCGTCTGCGACCGCAATACCGCCTCGTGTTCCATGGCTTCGGCGGAGCTTCGGGCTCGCATAATCGCTCCAGAGCGGGCATCCTGGGCCGCGTGCCGGTTCTCCGACCGATGACTGCATTCGCCATTTGTTTCAGTCTCGCGGCGTGCTCCTCATCGACCAGTGTGCACGACCTCGGAACTGTGCACACGAGGTTCGGTGACGCGAGAGCGATGTGCGGAGGAACGAGCGGAGCGCTTTGTGGCGACGCCAGCGCGGCGGCGTTTCCCGAATGTTCAGGCACGCTTGTTGCATACCTGGGGTTACCGAACACGAAGGACGCCTCGGTGATCGTGCGGGCCGAGCAGCAGCGACTACGCAATCTCCTCGGCACGCCGCCATCAGGTAACCGGTGGGTCGAATGGAGTTGCGGGTCTTGTGTGCCTGGGCGCATGGGCGAGGCCTCCACCGCGTATTGTCAGCACGACAGTGGCCCTTAGCTGCTGATCTGGCGCGAGCGGTGTGCGACCGCGATCGCCTGGTTCCACGACTGCGACCGCGGCGAGCTCGCGTACTGGCCCGACGGCGCTTCCGGGCCCGCGGCGCGACACCGCGTTCGCTACAACACGGCGATGGTGCTCGATACCGACAGCGTTTCCACGGAATCGTACGCATCGCACACGTCGCTGCCGAGGATCCGGCCCGGTTGCATGCTCGAGCACGCGGACGGGAACGCGTGGAACATGCGCGCTCCCGACGGTCCGGTCCTTGCCCCGTACAATGGCAGCAGCTGCGCTTCTCGGTCTCGTGGAAGGCGTACTGCTTCGTCGACGAGCACGAGCGCGACACGTGGCGCGACCACCGCGATGACCTCACGATCGACGTCATCCTCGACCGGCTGGTCCAGGATCTCCGCACGCGTGGGCGAATCCGCGGCGCCATCGCACGCGATGCGGCGCTCGGCCGGCTCCTCATCGACGAACACATACGCTTCCCGTCCACAGCGTCGTCCACAGGTTGATCCTCTATCGATCCACAACTCGTCCGTCGTACGCTTTCGCCATGACGTTCCTCGTGCGCTTCGACGACGACTCGACCACGCTGGTGACCGACGCGGACGCCTACGAGCAAGAGGGCCCGCTCACGACGTTCTTCGATCGCAACGGCGGCGGCCGGCTCGCGTCGGCGTTCGCGGTTCGTG
>DATMUX010000683.1:0-4710 GCA_035563695.1 Acidimicrobiia bacterium | reverse complement strand
GGCCGTGGTGCTCGGCGGCGCGATGGCGGCGGGTGGTGCCAACACCATCAACTGTTGGATCGAACGCGACCGCGACCAGTTGATGCGGCGCACGAGCCGCCGGCCCCTGCCCCGGGGCGAGATCGTTCCGGCACGCGCGCTCGCGTTCGGCATCGTGCTCAACGTGGCCGCGTTCGTGCTCCTCGCGGCGGCCGCGAACCTCCTCGCGGCGGCGCTCACGATCTCGGCCACGCTGTTCTACGTGTTCGTGTACACGATCTGGCTCAAGCCCCGTACGACGCAGAACATCGTGATCGGCGGCGCGGCCGGTGCCGTACCGGTGCTCGTCGGCTGGGCCGCGGTCCGCAACGACATCGCCGCTCCCGCGGTCCTGCTGTTCGCCGTCGTGTTCTGCTGGACCCCGGCGCACTTCTGGGCGCTCGCGATGAAGTACCGCGACGACTACGCCGCGGCCGGCGTGCCGATGCTGCCGGTCGTCGAGGGCGTCGAGGCGACGACGCGCCAGATCGCCAACTACGCCATGCTCACGGTCGCCTGCACGTTCGCGGTGACGCTCACGGGTTACGTCGGGCGTCTCTACGCGGCGGCGGTGTTCGTGCTGGGCGTGATGTTCGTGGCGCGGGCATTCGCGCTGGTGCGCGACCCTACGCCGGCGCGGGCGATCAGGTTCTTCGCCTGGTCGAACGTCTACTTGATGCTGGTGTTCGTCGCCGTTGCCGTCGACGCCCTCATCCGCTGAGACACCGGCCGGGACGAACGGCCGCCGGCTCTCGCGCGGAGCGCTCGCCGCGCTGATCGCGATGTCGATCGTGATCCCGGCCGCGGTCCTGGCCGCGATCGTGCTGCGGCCCGGTTCGCACGGGGCGAGCAGCTCGAGCCAGGTCATCGCGCCCGGTGCACCGACTCGGGCGACGATCGGCAGCAAAGCGCCCGACTTCACCCTGCCCGACCTGAACGGCACACCGGTACGGCTCTCGCACTTCCGCGGCCGGCCCGTGGTGCTCACGTTCTTCGCGTCGTGGTGCAACCCGTGCGAGCACGACATGCCGGTGTTGGAGAAGGAGCAGCAGAGCCACGGCAACAATGTCGCGATCGTCGGCGTCAACTACCGCGACGCGGTGGGCGACACGCGCGATTTCGTCCGGCGATTGCAGGTGTCGTTCCCGACGCTCGTCGAGGACGCGGTCGACAATCCCGTGGCGGCGCGCTACGACGTCCACGCCATGCCCGACACCCTGTTCATCGACAAGAACGGCGTCGTGCGCGAGCGCCTGTACGGCGAGATCTCGACGCACGATCTGCAGGCGGCCGTCGCCCGGCTCGTGCGGGCCTGACCCGCGCTCGCGGTCATTCCTCCCAGCGGAAGAAGCGGGCCGCGAGGAGCGGCATCGTGACCGCCCACACGAGGAGCACGACGAGCTCGCCGACGGGGAAGGCACTCGAGGTGAGCACCGCGCGCACCGTCTCCGACAGTGCGGCCGCGGGCAGCAACTTCGCGAAGTCCTGCAGAGCCGTCGGCAGCTTCGCCAGCGGGTATGCCATGCCGCCGAGGAACAACAGCACGAGGAACAGCGCGTTCGCGACGGCCAGGTTCGTCTCGGCGCGCAGCGTGCCGGCGAGCAGCAGGCCGAGGCCCGCGAACGCGACGGTGCCCACCAGCAACAACGCGATCGCGGCGACGATGCCGCCCGTCGCATGCCAGCCGATCGAGACGCCGACCACGACGACGAGGACGACCTGCACGACTTCGAGCGCGAGCACGGTCGCGGTCTTCGCAGCAAGCAGCCCGCCGCGCGACAACGGTGTCGAACCGAGTCGCTTCAGGACGCCGTACCGGCGTTCGAACCCGGTCGCGATCCCGAGCGACACCATCGCCGCGGCCATGACGCCGAGCGACAGCACGCCCGGCACCAGGAAGTCGACGGGGTGCGCGTAGTCGGTGGAGACGGCATCGACCTTCGCGAAGAACACGAGGATGCCGAGCGGGATCGCGAGCGTGACGATGAGGTTCTCGCCCTGGCGGAGCTGGAGCACCGTCTCGGCACGCGCCTGAGCCGTCAATGCGCGACTTCGCATCACGCGTTCTCCGCGGTGATCTGGAGGAACACCTCTTCGAGCGAGCGCCGGCCGGCCTGCAGCGCGGCGAGCGTCACGTTGCGGTCGCGCAGGAAGCACGCGAGATCGGCGATCCGGGCCGGGGTGCCCGCGGCCCGTACGACGTACTCTCCAGCCCGATCCTCGACCACGTCGGCGATGGTCACGCCGAGCGCGGCGGCCAGTGCCGTGCAATCGAGGCCGGGCGCGGCCGCGAACCAGATCTCGTCGGCGACCGCGTGGCGTGTGAGCTCGGCGGGGCTACCGAGCGCCGCGAGCTTGCCGCCCGCGATGATCGCGACGCGGTCGCAGAGTTGCTCGGCCTCGTCCATCGCGTGCGTCGTCAGCAGGACCGTGACGCTGCGCGCTTTCAAGTCGCGCACGAGCTGCCACGTCGTGGCGCGGGCGTGCGGGTCCATCCCCGCGGTCGGCTCGTCGAGGAACACGACGTCGGGACGGCCGATCAGCGCGCACGCGAGGGACAGCCGCTGCGCCTGGCCGCCCGACAACCGCCGCACCATCGTCGTCGTCGAATCGGTCAGCCCGACGGTGTCGAGCAGCGCGGCCGGATCCTCGGGATCGTCGTAGTAGGCCGCGAACAGGCGGAGCAGCTCGAGCGGCTTGAGGCGCGGGTAGAGCCCGCCCTCCTGCAGCATCACGCCGATGCGCGGGCGCACCACCCCCGCGTCGGCGACCGGATCGAGCCCGAGGACGCGCACGTGCCCGCGGTCCGGGGTCCGGTAGCCCTCCAGGATCTCGACCGTCGTCGTCTTGCCCGCGCCGTTCGGCCCGAGCAGCCCGAACACCTCGCCGCGCGCGACGTCGAAGGTCAGGCCGTCGACCGCGCGCACCGCGCCGTAGTGCTTCACGAGCCCGGCGACGACGACGGCCACGGCGGCGGGGTCGGCGGTCGGCTCGGTCATGACGCTGCGGAGTCTACGAGCGGCCGCCGGGGGCGACGCTATCGGTCTCGCCAGGCGACATAGCCCGCCAGCTCGTCGAGCCAGCCGCGAGCAGAGTCCGTGAGCGGGGCGCGCGCCAGCGCGTCGCGCGCGTCCGCGACCAGCCGCGCGATGTCGGCCTCGACCGCGTCGACCGCACCCGTGCGCTCGCACAGGTCGCGGATCGCCTCGATCTCGCCCGCGCCGAGATCGTCCGAACCCAGTCGGGACAGCAGCGCGCGTCCCTGCGCATCGGCCCGCGCGTGGGCCAGGGCGACGAGCGGGGTCGGCTTGCCTTCCCGCAGATCGTCGCCGACCGGCTTCCCCGTGACCGCGGCGTCGCCGAACGCGCCGAGCAGGTCGTCTCGGAGTTGGAACGCGCGGCCGAGCGGCAGGCCGAACTCGGACAGTGCGGGCGCGAGCGGCGCCAGCCGGTCGGCCAGGGCCGCACCGAGGTGCAGCGGGCGTTCCACCGTGTACTTGCCCGACTTGTACACGGCGATGCGTTGCGCAAACTCCGCATCGGTGCTCGCGGTCGCGGTGCCGACGAGATCGAGCGACTGCCCGATGCAGAGCTCGATCCGCAGCTCGTCGTAGACGGTCTGCGCGGCGGGCGGGGCTTCGCGCATCAAGATGTCGGCGTAGACGATCGAGAAGTCGCCGACGAGGATCGCCATGCCGTCGCCGAAGCGCCGCGGCTCGCCGCGCCAACCGGCGCGCGCGTGGCGGCGGTCGAAGTGATGGTGCACCGCGTCGTTGCCGCGCCGCGTGCTCGATCCGTCCATGACGTCGTCGTGGACCAGCGCGAACGTGTGCACGAGCTCGAGCGCGGCCGCGGCGTCGATGACGGACGACGCGTCGGGATCGCCGCCCGCACCGACGAACGCGCAGTAGCAGAACGCGGGCCGCAGCCGCTTGCCGCCGGCCGCGACGAACGCGCGCAGCGCCTCGATCGGCTCCGAGAGCGCCGGGTCGATCGTCCGCCACCGATCCAGCTCGACGGCCAACAGGTCGTCGATGCGCCGCTCGACCCGGGACGCGACGGGCAGAAGGGCTGCGGGGAACGCTGCCTCGCGTGGCCCCGTCTGCGTCATGGGCCCGACGCTACCCGTCCGGTTCGGATCGACCGGCAACGTACGCTCCGGGCGTGCCCGAGTACCTGTCGCCGGAATGGACCGATGCGCTCGACCGGCTCGTGCGCGCCCGCGTCGCGGTGACGGTGCAGTCACCGGTCGTGATCGAACAGGTCGTGCGGGACGTCCCCGGGCGGGGAAGGGTGCGCTACCAGTTGCGGATCGACGGCGCCGGTGCGCGCGTGATCGGTGCGGGCGAGCTCGGGAGCGGCGGAGGCGATGGCCGCCAGCCCGACGTCCGGCTCACGACCGATTACCGCACGGCGGTGGCCATCGCGCGCGGTGAGGAGAACGCGCAGGGCGCGCTGGCGCGCGGCCGGCTGCGCATCGGAGGCGACGCGCACGTCTTGGTGCGGCACGCCGCCGTCCTCGCCGCGCTCGACGGCGCCACGGCCGAGCTGCGCTCGGCGACGACCTATCCGCAGCCGTAGGATCGGCGCGCGATGTGGGGCGAGGTGACACCGGCCGAACGGCTTCGCGCAGTGACCCGTCGCAGTGCCGGCGAGGACCGGCTCGCGGCGCAGGCCGCCGACGCGCTCGCG
>DATMUX010000682.1:0-5350 GCA_035563695.1 Acidimicrobiia bacterium | reverse complement strand
CCCGCCACGATCCTTTCGTCCCGAAACACCAGGGCATCACGGCGTTCGGCCTCGACCTGCACAGCCCCGGAGTCGACGTGCGCCCGCTCCGGCAGATGAACGGCGACGCGCACTTCACCGAGGTGTTCCTCGACGACGTGCGCGTGCCCGACACCGACCGCATCGCGCCCGCGGGAGAAGGGTGGCGGGTCGCGCTCACGTGCTTGTCGTACGAGCGCGGCGCGTCGACGGCCGGCGGCACGAGCGGGCTGCTCGACGTGCAGCGACTGATCACGCTGGCGCGCGATCGCGGCGTCGCCGACGATCCGGTCGTGCGCGACGAGCTGGCTCGTCTGGTGATCGAGACGCGGGTGATGGGCTACACGGCCCGCCGGGCCCGCGACACGGCACGCGCCGGGCGCCCCGGTCCGGAGGGCTCGGGCATGAAGCTCCGCGGCAGCAAGCTCTTCCGCGACTACACCGCGCTCGCGGCCCGGCTGCTCGGCCCGGAGACGACGATCGATCCGCACGGCGAGCTGCAGACGTTGCTCCTCACCGCCCCGTCTCTGTCGATTCGCGGCGGCACCGACGAGATCCAGCGCAACATCGTCGGTGAGAGGGTGCTCGGGCTGCCCGAGGAACCGCGCCTCGACCGGACGCTGCCGTTCGATCAGCTGCCGCGCTCGACCGAGCGGTAGACGGCGCGCACGAGCTCCTCGCTGCGCGGATCGCCCGCCGGGTCGAAGCGCAGGTCGTTCATCACGTAGCCGAAGGCGATCCGAGCGTCGGGGTCGGCGAAGGCCAGCGATCCGCCGGCGCCCGCGTGCCCGAACGCCCGAGGCGGGTTCGCGGCCCCGAAGGACGGGCCGAGCATGAAGCCCAGTCCGAAGCGACTCTCGATCATCAGCACGGCGTCCTTGCCGCTCGCCCGTTCCTTCGTCGCGGCGGCGACGGTGGAGTCGCTCAGGGTGCGCACGCCGTCGATCTCGCCGATGCACGATGCGTAGAGGCGCGCGAGCGACCGGGCGTCGCCGATGCCGTTCGTCGACGGCAGCTCGCACGCGTGCAACGCGCGCGTATTCCACATGTCGTCGTAGTTGAAGTGACCGCCCGGATTCGCGAACACCTTCGCGATCAGCAGGTCGTCACCGAACGCGCTGAGCACCGCGCGCAGGTCGGTCGTCGGAGGCACGAGGCGCGCGACCCGGCACTCCTCCGCCTCCGGAAGTCCGATCCAGAAGTCGAGACCGAGCGGCGCCGCGATCTCGTCGCGGAACCACGTGCCGATCGTGCGGTGCCGCGGGTCGGCCCGGCGCACCAGCTCACCCACCAGCCAGCCGTACGTGCGCATGTGGTAGCCGTGCTGCGTCCCGGGCTCCCAGATCGGTCGCTGCGCGGCGAGCGCCGCGGTCATCGGCTCCCACGACAGCACCTGCTCGAGTGTGAAGTCGCCCTCGACGAACGGCAGCCCGGCCTGGTGACTCAGTACCTGGCCGACCGTGATGTGCTCCTTGTCGTTGGCCGCGAACTCGGGCCAGAGGGTCGCGACCGCCGCGTCCGGGTCGAGCAGCCCGCGTTCGATCATCGCGTTGGCGCAGACCGCCGTGACGCCCTTCGTCGAGGAGAACACGAGGACGATGGTGTCGGCCCGCCAGGATGCCGCCACCGTCGGATCGGCGACGCCGCCCCATACGTCTACCACGGGCCGGCCGTCGACGTACACGCTGAGGGCGGCGCCCACCTCGCCCCGCTCGTCGAAGTTCCGCGCGAACTCGTCGAGGACGGCCTCGAACTCGGTCGCGACCCAACCTCCGATCTCCACGCTCGGGGAGCCTAGGCTCGTCTCCGGCGCGGCCGAAACGAGGCCCGCGCGCTGGCCGCGGGTCGGTGGACCATGGACACGGGAGCAGAGATCGCTCACGCGCCGGCGACCGCCGCGCGGCGCCCGGGCGCCGCCGCCGGTCTCGTGCTCGTCGCCGTCGTCGTGTTCGGATTCGCCGTGAACACTGCGGTGCGCATGCCCTGCTACGACGTCTGCGGGTCCGACATCGCGCGCCTGTACCAGGACCGCGGCATCGACCGAGCACACGCTCCGTACTTCTCCCGCGACCTCGAGTATCCGCCGCTGATCGGACTCGTGATGTACGCGGCGGTCCTGCCCTTCGATCACGGTTTGCGCAACCCGTTCCTCGTCAACGCGCTCGTGCTGACCGCCCTGGCCGCGGTGGCAACCTGGGTGCTGTGGCGGCGCAACGGCCGCCGCGCGTGGCGCTGGGCCCTGGCCCCACCGCTGCTGCTCGAAGGACTCACGAACTGGGATCTGCTCTCGGTCGCGACCGCGACGATCGGGTTGGTCGTGTGGGAGAACGGCTACGCGTTCTCGGCCGGAGTGCTCCTCGGCATCGGCGCGGCCGCGAAGTTGTTTCCCGCGCTGTATGTGCCGATCCTCGCGGCGACCTCGTTCGGCCGGCGCCGGCGCAACCAGGGCGCGAGCGTGATCGCGGGCGCGATCATCGGGCTCGGAGTCTTCGCGGTGCCCGTGTACACGATCGCCCCGCATGCGCTGCGCTATCTCGTCGAGTTCCACGGCGATCGCGGCCCCGACCGCGGATCGCTCTGGTATTTCGTCGTCCGCGGCCCCAGTCTCCACCCGTGGCTGGGCACCGATGCGGTGCGGCACCTGGTGACGGTGGTGCCCGCGGCGTTGCTCGTCGCCGCGCTGGGCGCGCTGACCGTCAAGGCGCTCCGCGGCCGCATCTCGCCGTTTGCCGCGTGCGCGCTGGTGACGATCGCGTGCCTCCTCGTCAGCAAGATCTACTCGCCGCAGTACGACCTCTGGATCGTTCCGTTCTTCGTGCTGCTCCCGGTTCCCAGGAAGCTCGTCGTGCACTTCTACGTGGCGAGCTTCCTCGTGTGGGGAATGACGGCGACCGACGATCACGCCATTCATCGTCCCGCCTCGGGATATCTCCTCGGTCTCGCCGTGCTCTACCGCTTCGTCGTGCTCGTCTTCGTGGCGATCACGATCCTGCGCGACGAGCGCGCACCCGCGGCGGCGACGCCCGTCATCGTGTTGCCCGCGTACGACGAGTCCGCGCAATCGTCGCTCACGCAGACGGCTCGGTAGCGCCACCATCGTGGAGCTCGTCGTGCGCGCGGCGAACGTGGACGAGTGGGATCTCCTGCGCGCGCTGCGCCTCGCCGCCCTGGCCGATGCGCCGGAGGCGTTCACGTCGACGCTCGAACGCGAGCGCGCGATGCCCGAAGACGAATGGCGCATGCGTGCCGGCAACTCCGCGATCGCCTGGCACGGCACCGAGCCCGCCGGCATCGTGGGCTGCGTCGTGATCGACGGCCGCGCCGAGCTGGTCGGCATGTGGGTGGCGCCGCCCGCGCGCCGCGCGGGAACCGGCCGGGCGCTGGTCGGGTGGGCATTGGACCGAGCACGTACGCTCGGCTTCGACGAGCTCGTGCTGTGGGTCGCCGGCGGCAACGACGGCGCCGAGCGCCTCTACCGCAACTGCGGCTTCGAGCTCACCGGCGTGTCGAGCGCACACCTTCGGCAGATGGCGAGACGCACATGACGTACACCCACGGCCACCACGAGAGCGTGCTGCGCTCCCACCGCTGGCGTACGGTCGAGAACTCGGCTGCGTACCTGCTGCCGCACCTCGCACCGGGAATCGACCTGCTCGACGTCGGTTGCGGCCCCGGCACGATCACCGCCGACCTCGCCCGCCGGGTCGCACCGGGCACGGTCGTGGGAATCGACGCGTCGAGCGCCGTGATCGACGCGGCGCGCGCCGAGGCGAGCGGGATCGACAACGTCACGTTCGAGATCGGCGACGTGTACGCGCTCGAGCAGGACGACGGCCGGTTCGACGTGGTGCACGCGCATCAAGTGCTGCAACACCTCCCCGACCCTGTCGGTGCGCTGCGCGAGATGCGGCGCGTATGCCGGCCCGGGGGCATCGTCGCGGAGCGCGACGGCGATTACGGCGCGTACTGCTGGCACCCCGCCGAGCCCGCGCTCGACCGCTGGCTCGCCCTCTACCGCACGATCGCCCGCCACAATGGCGGCGAGCCCGACGCCGGGCGGCACCTGCTCGCGTGGGCCCGCGCCGCGGGCTTCGCCGACGTGCAGCCCGGTGCGTCGGTCTGGTGCTTCGCAACTCCGGACGACCGGGCGTGGTGGGGCGGACTCTGGGCCGATCGCATGACCCGTTCGGCCGTCGCCGAGCAGGCGGTGCGCGACGGCTTCGCGACGGAAACCGAGCTCGACGCGATCGCCGACGGCTGGCGGCGCTGGGCCGGGGATCCCGACGGCTGGTTCGCCGTGCTGCACGGTGAAGTGCTCTGCCGCCCGTAGGCCGGCGACGAGAGCACCTACGCCGGCATCGCGAGGCCGCCGTCGATCACGAGCGTCTGGCCGGTGACGAACTTGGCGTCGTCGCTCGCGAAGAACACGCACGCGCCCGCGAGGTCCTCG
The DNA here is from genome assembly GCA_035563695.1 of Acidimicrobiia bacterium. GTDB lineage: Bacteria > Actinomycetota > Acidimicrobiia > IMCC26256 > PALSA-610 > DATMUX01. Next base: position 882 of record DATMUX010000682.1, on the reverse strand, counting down.
GGTTCCAGGGTCGACTTCATCGCGGTCTGCGACGTCATGCCCTCAATGAAGAAGTCGGGCACGATCTTCTTCGTCGCCTCGGTCATGGTGATGCCCGGCGCGATGCAGTTCACCGTGATGTTCCACGCGCCGAGCTGGGCCGCCATGAACTTCGTGAGACCGACGACGCCCCACTTCGTGATGCTGTAGCTGTAGTTGCCCAGGCCGGTGAACTCGTCGCCGAACGCGGGGAACGTGTAGGCGTATGCCGCACCCGACGACTGGTTGACGATCCGGCCGTAGTGCTGCTTGGCCATCACGGGTGCGGCCGCGCGTGTCATCAGCCACGCGCCGAACTGGTTCACCGCGAACACCTTCTTCAAGTAGTCGAAGCTCGTGTCGAAGTTGTCGATGTCGTAGTAGAGCGCGGCGTTGTTCACGAGGATGTGCACCGTGCCGAACTGCTCCACCGCCGCGTCGACGCACGCTTGTGCGGATGCCTCGTCCGAGATATCGGTCGGCACGAGGATCGCCTCGCCCCGGCCGTCGAGCGTGGCCATCGCGCCCGCCGCTCGTTCCGCGTTGATCTCGGCGACGACGACCTTGGCACCCTCGTCGAGGAAGCGCTGCGCGTACGCCAGACCGATGCCCTGACCGGCGCCGGTGATGATCGCGACCTTGTCCTGCAGACGTCCCATTGCGGCCCCTGTGACTCTTGGCGAGCAGCGGAGCGCCCGCGATACGGTGACGCTCACGTCAGTTTTTCGAACCGAAGGGACACGCGCAAATGGGCATGCTCGACGGCAAGGTGGCCATCGTCACCGGCTCGGGTAACGGAGTCGGTCGGGGCGAAGCGATCCAGCTCGCCGACCACGGCGCGAAGGTCGTCGTCAACGACCTCGG
>DATMUX010000681.1:0-2202 GCA_035563695.1 Acidimicrobiia bacterium | reverse complement strand
CCGGGTGGTGAGCGCCGCGTCGGCCGCGGCCGCCCGCGCCTGTTCGGCCCGGGCGGCGGCCGGCCCGAACACCAGCGGGACGCGGCGCGGAGACCACACCGGCGTGCGCAAGGTGGAGGCTCGATCGACGGTCGACGCGGCGGCGAACGGGTCGGACGCCGACGCGAGCGCGAGCCCGAGCGCGGCGGCCGCGCCGATCGCGCACGCCGTCGCCGCCGTTCGCAGCACGATGCGACTTCTCCGGCTCACGTCACACGAGACCGCGCGCGAGCCGGAACCGAGCATCCCGCCACAGGTGCGCGAGCGCGGTGACCGCGCGATTCGCGCTCGCGTAGCAGACGCGCCCGCTCGCCCGCACCGCGGCCGGGCCGGCGTTGTCGGGTGCCGCGACCGCGAGCTCGGTTGCCGTCAGGATCGGCTTACCGGTCGCGTCGGAGATCGCGGCCGCGGCCCTCGCGAAGCGCTCGTCCTGGCGTTCGTGGTACGCGACGATGCGCTCGAGCCCGTGGTCGGGGTAGAAACGCCCGGCGCGCATGAGGCGCGCCTGGTTCGACTGGATACCGAGCCCGAGGTAGACGATCGCATCGATCTCGGGGTGACGCGCCACGAGCTCCATGACCTCGGGGATCGTGTCGCGGGTCTCGCCACCCGCGAAGTCGATCGGGTTGTTGCGGCTCCACCGCGGCGGCAGCTTGTCGTCGATCGCGTCGCGTAGGTCGTCGGGCAGGGGCGCGAGCTCGAGCACGCGTGAGCGGGCGATGGCATCGGCCGTGACCACGCCCCATCCTCCTGCAGTGGTGAGGACGGCGGTACGCGGCCCGCGAGGCAGAGGCTGCGTCGCGAACGTGGCCGCCGCCTCGAACGCCTCCTCGACGGTGACGGCGCGCGTCACCCCGGCCTGGCGGCACATGGCGTCGAAGATGCGGTCGTCGGAGGCGAGGCTGCCCGTGTGGCTCGCGGCGGCGCGCTGGCCCCCGGCGGTGGTACCGCCCTTCACGACGACGACCGGCTTGCGGCGCGCGACCACGGCGACACGATCGAACAGCGCGCGCCCGTCGCTCACGCCTTCGACGTACGCGAGGCTCACGGCGGTGGCGTCGTCGTCGGCGTACCAGTCGAGATAGTCGGCGATCCCGACGGCCGCCGCGTTGCCGGCCGACACCGCCCGGCTGACCCCGACACCCGTCTGCACGGCCCAGTTCTGGAACGACGACACGAAGTTGCCCGACTGGCTCGCGATCGCGATGCGCCCGGGCGGAGGGTACGGCGCGACGATCTGCGCGCAGAGCCGGGCGGGCGTCGACACGACACCCTGGCCGTTCGGCCCGGCGAGGACGATGCCGAGCTCGCCGGCCAACGCGACCAGCTCGCGCTCGGCGCGCCGGCCCTGCTCGCCGGACTCGCCGTATCCACCGCTCGTGACGAACGCGGCTCGCACCCCGCGTTGCGCGCACGCGCGCAGCAGATCGGGATTGGCCGACGCGGGCGTGCACACGAACACGAGGTCCCAAGGACCGTCGGGGAGCTCGTCGAGCGAGCGGACGGTGTCGATGCCGAGCACCGGCGCGCCGTCGAGGTTCGTCGCGGCGACGCGGCCCTCATAGCCGGCCGCGAGGATGTTGTGCAGCGCGACGAACCCGAACTTGCCGGGATGGGTCGACGCGCCCGCGACGATCACGCCGCGCGGCTCGAACAGCGCCCGGAAATACTCGTGCGAGCCCGCGCCGGCGCTCGCCCCGGAAGGCGAGGGCGCGAACCCGTCGTCCGTCCCGTCCGCGAGCTCCACCAGCGCGTCGACCGCGATCGGACAGCCGTCGGCGACGATCAGCGGGTTCAGATCGACCGACGCGACATCGGGACGATCCTCGGCGAGGCGCGACAGGCCCGTGAGGATGCGCGCCAGCGCGTCGCGGTCGACGGCCGGCTCACCGCGGAAGGGGCCGAGCAGGGGTTGCGTGGCGAGATCGTCGATGAGCTCACCGGCATCGCGGTCGGCGACCGGCGCCAGCCGGAACGCGACGTCGCCCAGAGCCTCGGCGAGCACGCCGCCGATTCCGAGCATCACGCAGGCACCGAACTGCGGATCGCGCACCAACCCCGCGATGAGCTCCCGGGAACCGCGCACCATCGGCGCGACGAGCAGCTCGACCGCGCCGTCGTCGGGCCCGGCGGCGGCCAGGAGATCGCGCGCCGCGTCGCGCA
>DATMUX010000680.1:0-2713 GCA_035563695.1 Acidimicrobiia bacterium | reverse complement strand
CCGCGATCGATCGACGTTCGAGACGGCATACTTCCCGTTGCTCTACGTCGGCACGGCGATCAGCTACCTGGTGCTCGCGATCCCTCTCGGCAATCTCGCCGACCGCGTGGGGCGCTCGCGCGTGTTCCTCGCGGGGTACGTGTTGCTCCTCGGTGTCTACCTCGTGCTGCTCGCGCCGTCACTGAACGGTTCCTTGCTGGTCACGATGCTCGCGCTGCTCGGGGCGTTCTACGCCTGCACCGACGGCGTTCTCGTCGCGATGACCAGCGTCGCGGTGCCGGAGGCGCGCCGGACGTCGGGCATCGCCGTGCTCACAACGGCCGCGGCACTCAGCGGCTTCGCCGCCTCACTGGCTTTCGGTGCAATGTGGTCGTGGTGGGGATCGTCCACGACGGTGAAGATGTTCGCGGTAGCGCTCGCCATCTCGATCGTGGTCGGGGCGGCAACACTGCGGGTTCGGACGCGGATGTACGGATGAGCACGAAGCACAAACCTTCGAAGCAGGGCGGAACGGGGGTCGGGGCGGGCGCCAAGATCGCGCTGTTCGTCGCGCTGGTGGTCGCGTGCATCGGTGTCGGGATCGGCTACGTGCTCCACGCGCGCTCGAACACGCCCTCGGCCGGCCGGGCGAGCGAGCCGACTGTCACCGCGACCCAAGCGTCGCTGGCCGCAGTGATGGCCGGGCCCTATCTCGTCGCCCGCAACACCGACCTCGGCCCCGCGTACGGCAAGGTCGTCCTCCTGCCGCTCGCCGACCTGACCGGACCACGGGCCGTGACCCCGCTCGAGTGTGATCGCGTCGCGATGGCCCACGGAGTCGGGTTGTGCCTCACCGCAGACCGGGGTGTCGTGACGACGTATCGCGGCGAGATCTTCGACGCCAACTTCCACATCCTGCACGAGTTCCCACTCCCGGGGCTCCCGAGCCGGGCGCGCGTCTCACCCGATGGTCGCTACGCGGCCATGACACTGTTCGTGTACGGCGACTCGTACGCGTCGACGAACTTCTCAACGCGCACAATGTTCGTCGACACGCGATCGGGCAAGCTGCTCAGCAACCTCGAGCAGTTCCAGGTGACCGACAACGGTCGCACGGTGAACGACATCAGCCGGAACTACTGGGGCGTGACCTTCGCCGCCGATTCGAACCGCTTCTATGCGACGCTCGCGGTCGGGACTTCGATCCATCTGATCGAGGGAGATCTTGCGCGTCGCGAGGCGCACACGATCGCGAACGGCGTCGAGTGCCCGTCGCTGTCGCCCGACGGCACCCGCGTCGCATACAAGCTCCGCACCGGAGGCGCGCTGACGGGCGTGCGCTGGCGCCTGCACGTGCTCGACCTCGCCACGGGTGTCGACCACGCCCTCGCCGAGACGCGCAGCGTCGACGACCAGGTCGAGTGGCTCGACGATCAGCGCGTGCTCTATGCGTTGCCGCGCGCGAGCTCGGGGACCGCCGTCCACGACACGTGGGTCGTGCTCGCCGACGGAACCGGTAGCCCGCAGATCTTCGTCCGGGGCACAGAATCCCCGACAGTCACCCGGACCCCATGACCGAACCACTCGATTCGAGGCGCGCGAGCGCCGTCGCGGCCGCGAAGCGCAGCGCGGCGGGGCTAGTCGCGGGATCGACACCGATCTTGACGAGCACCGGACCGCGACGGAACGCGATCGCGTCGAAGCCTGCCGAGTGGACGATCGTTGCGCCGTCCGCGAATCCGGACACCGGCGTCACCGTGAAGCCCGGCCCGCTGACGATCGCCTGCATCCAGGTCGGATATTCCGCCTGGGCCGTGGCGCCGTCCGGATCGACCTTGCCCTCGATCTGCACCGTCGTGGCCGCGTTGGTGGACGCCGCGTACTGACACAGGCCCGGTCCGCTCGTATCCGGAGGCTGGCGGACCATCGCGACACGGGTCAGCCGCGACGCATCTTGTGCAGTGAGGAGCGTGCACGCGTCGACGGGCCGCCCGGGCACCGTCGCCGGGACCGACGCGCCCGGCGTCCCGGCGGGAATGGTGGTCCCACTCGTCGACCGCGCGCTCGAGGAACAGCTTGCGAGCAACAACGCGAGCGCGAGGCCCGCAGCCGTCCTGCGTCGCGATCGAATCTCGGTCACCGCCGCGAGTGAATCACACGCGGGACAGGCCATGATTTCCGACAACCAGAGGGGCTAGCACGAGATGGCCGTAGGGAAATCGCGGACCTGGTCACGAGGTACGTGATCAACACCCGACTCCAAGTCGGTTGTTGACCACATTGCGGCGAAACGGCGTCGGGCTACGGACGCGTCCCCGGGGTCGTCGAATCAGGAACGCAACGGGTCGCGTCGTTGGCTGGGTTGTGGTAGCCGTGCGCACAATCCACGATCGTGCGGTGGCTGCACCCGGCCACCGTAACGCCACCCAGCGCAATGGCGATCGTTATCAAGAGGTGGCGCAGCGAAGCGATCGACGTAGCGCTCATCCTCCGAACCCTGGTTTGGTCGCCACGAGCGCATGTTCCCTTGATGGAGGGTTTCCGGACAACCCGCAGCTGTCGGGGTAGCCGGCGGGGCCACGCCGAAAGGGCTGGTCTCGAGCCGACTCGAGTCGAACCTGGCGTCGCGCGCCTAGCTGTAAACACAGCCTGAGCTGATCGGCGCGGTTGGACGCTACTGGTGGCTCGGCGGTCGCCGTTGACGCTTTGCCCGTCTGCGAAGCATCCATGGCGC
>DATMUX010000679.1:0-2685 GCA_035563695.1 Acidimicrobiia bacterium | reverse complement strand
GGGTTCTTCAGCGCGGCGAGAAGTCGCCCGGCCTCGGGCCGTCGCTTCCAGGGAAGCGAGCGCGACTTGCCGATGTCGAAGAACTCCTCGACGATCCGCCCGCCCGCGGGGTCGATGAGCTGCTCGGCGCGCCGCTGCTGCCACGCACGCGACGATGCCGGGTCCTGCTGATCCTCGGTCGACACCCGACCGTAGAACGCGAATCGGTTGGTCACGACTTCCTCCTCGTCGGGACTTCTTCAGGGTCGAGCAGCCCGCAGGCGACGGCCTCGGCGACGCGCCGCCGAGCCGTCGCCTCGCTCGAGTGGAGAACGTCCGTCGCGAGCTCGGCGTACGGGCTACGCCTGTGCTCTCGTCGGATCCGGCGGTACTCGTCGCGAACGCGCAGGAGCTCGGGGTCTGCATTACGCGGTGTCTTGGCGCCCCGAGCTCCGACCTTGCGCACGACGTCGGTTTCGCGTACCGCTTCGCGCACAACCGGGTGCATCGCGGCCGCCTCGAGTAACTCGCCGAGCCTGATCTCGTGCACCGCCCGCGCGGTTACCTCGTTGACTGCGCCGGGCGGGTCGAATCCGACGATCAGGCCCGTGCACGAGAACTGGCCGGCAGCGTTCTGGCCGACGCGGATCGCGATGGGGATCGGCTTCGTGCCGTCGGGGCGGGTCGGGGACCGGGCAATCAGCCACAGGCCGCCGGTCATGCCCTTCGTGATCTCCCGTGGGCCGCTCGTCAGCTCCCAGCGGATGCGGCGTAGTTCACGGGCGCGCTCGGCTTCGCGTGTCACGGAGCGACTGTAGCCAGACTTGTAGCCAAGTGCAAGAACTGCGCACGCCTCTGTCACGCTGGTGTGCACGAGAAGTTGCCATGTCAATCTACGTGCGCACTCTGGATTTGCAACACCTACTGCTACAGGGTGCTGGGCATGCCTGCGCTCGCGCCCCGACGGCTGCTCCCCGCGCCGACAGTCGCGCGCGCGATCCGCGTCGCCGCACGCCGATCGCAGCAGGAGGTCGCCGACGCCGTCGGCGTCCACCGCGTCACCCTCGCGAGGTGGGAATCGGGGGAGCGCCGCCCTCGAGGCCACCGGCGCGAGATCTACGCCGCGGTCCTCGACGAGATGCAGCGGGACCGGCCCGCGTGATCCACGTTCGTGTACCGGCCGACGCGCCGGAGCTCGCCCCCCGCGCCGCATGTGTCCTGCTCGCGCTCCTGCGCGACGACGCCCCCGGCCGGGGCAACCGCCTGCCCGTGGTCGAGGGCATCGCCTCGACGAGCCGCCACGCCGGGGCGCGCTCGCTCGCGACATCGTCGCATGACGGTGTGACACCCGCCGGCGAGGAAGGCAGCGCGTGACTGCATGTGGCTCCGCGTCGATGACGGCTTCTGTGAGCACCCGAAGGTCATCACGCTCAGCGACCCGGCGTTCCGGCTCCACCTCGCGGCAATGAGCTACGCGGCTGCGCAACTCACTGACGGCCGCGTGCCCACGAGCATGTTGCGTCGCCTCACCACGACCCGCGCTGTGGAAAAGCTCACGCGCGAGCTCGAAAGCGCGCACATCTGGCACGCGACTCGCGCACGATGCGCGCACGAGACGTGCGATGCCCACCGCGCTGAACCAGCCGACAACGAGATCGTGATTCATGACTTCCTCGCCTACAACCCATCGCGGGAGCGGGTGCTCGCGAACAGGCGAAATGGCCGTAAACGCCAGGCCCGATCCCGGGCGCGTCACGCCGGGACAGACGCCGGGACAGACGCCGGGACAGACGCCGTGAGTACGCGCGACCCGTCCCGTCCCGTCCCGTCCCGAAGAATTTCTCTCTCGTCGAGAGCGCTGCAGGTGGTCGAACGCCTGGTCGCCGAGAGAGAGTTCAACGCCGTCAAGGAGATCCGCTCGCGTGCCGCGTGGCGACGCACCGTCACGCAGGACCTCACTGAACGGCACGGCACTCTCATCGAGAGCATCGTCGGAGCGGACCCCGCCGCCGATGTCGAGAAACTGCACCGCATCGTCGAGGACCAGATCGACGAGCGGGCGCGCATTCACAACAAAGCCGACGCACCCTCACGGTGCGCGTCTTGTGGCGGAAGCGGCTACAGCGGCGACTCCTACCAAGATGAAAAGGGCTCCTGGTGGACACCTCGGTGCCACGAGTGCGGCGGCAAGGGGTGAGCGTCGTGATGCGACCGCGCCCCCCGCGGCCTGCGCGGAATGATGCGGTTAGAAGGTGTGGACCGCGTTCAGGTCGGAGTCCCGACACGCGCGCAGTCCACCTTCGCGCCGCGTCAGCCGAGACCAGCCTGGCGCTCGATGAGCCTCGCGATCACTTCACTCGCGACGCCCTGGCCGAGGTCCCTGAGCGCTGCCAGAAGGTTCTGCAGCTTCGTCTTGCGCTCCGGTTCGGTCGTCGAGGCGATCTGGCGCTTCGAGAAGGGTCAGGAGGTCGTCGTAGGCCTGCTGCTGTGGCCATGCCTTGGTTGCTCGCCGTGCCTTCTCGGTCACACCCTGCACAATGACGGTCGCTTTGTCGGGCGTGTTGCGCCGCACTTGTCCGGTCAGGTAGCCGCCCTCGATGAGTGCGCGCGAACCGTGCTCGCGGTCATGCTCCGCGAGATCGAGTTCAGCGATTGCCGCGCTGTAATCGATGCCCTCCCGATATGCCTCGACGGCAGCTTCGAGGA
>DATMUX010000678.1:0-8643 GCA_035563695.1 Acidimicrobiia bacterium | reverse complement strand
AGACGACGTCGATGTCGGGGTGCGTCGTGAGCACTTCGCCCACCGCGTTGTCTGACGATGCCAGCACACTGACGACGCCGGGCGGGATGTCGGTCGCCTCGGCGACGAGCCGGCCCAGCGCGAGCGTCGACCAGGGCGTGTCGGGCGCGCCCTTGAGCACCACGGTGCACCCGGCCGCCAGCGCGGGCGCGAGCTTCGCGAGCGCGAGCTGGACCGGATAGTTGTACGCCGCGATCGCGCCGACGACTCCGGCGGCCTCCTTCTCGATCCAGCGATGGTTGTCGAGGCCGAACACCTCGCGGTCGCCGAGATCCTCGACGAACTCGTAGCGCTCGAGCAGATCGGCGTACCACCCCACGACGGCGGTCGGGCCGTCGAGTTGCGGTCCGTACGTGCTCGACATCGGCGCGCCGACCTCCTGCACGAGGACCGCGCGCAGGTCGTCGGCGTGGTCGAGCAGCGCCGCGTGCAGCTGCCGCAGGCCGCGGACCCGCAGTTCGCGATCGCGCGACCAATCGGTGGTGTCGAACGCGCGGCGCGCCGCGGCGATCGCCCGCTCCGCGTCGGCGACCGACGCGTCGGCCGAAGTGCCGAGCACGGCCTCGGTCGCGGGGTTGATCGTCTCGTAGACGGCGCCGCCGGCGGCCGCGACCAGCTCGCCGTCGATCAGCAGCTTCTCTTCGTGCCAGGTCGTCACCTCGATTACGCTACGCGAGAATCCGTCTCTCGCCAAACGCATGCGAGGTTCTCGCGGGTCGTGCGAGATGCTCGCGGTGCACCGAGGGTGTCATGACGAGGGTGTGATGACGAGGGAGTGGACCAGGGGTGTGATGACCGGCGCCGGGCCGAGCATGGCCGAGTACCGAGCCGCGCTGCACCGCTGGCTCGACGCCCACCACGACGAACTCGCGCCGCGCTACGCGCCGCCGGGCACGCTGGACGAGCAGATGGCCCAGATGCAGCGGGTGAAGTCGATCCTGTTCGACGCGGGCTGGATGCGGTACGGGTGGCCCGAACCCGTCGGGGGCCTGGGCGGCTCCCCCATGCTGCGCACGGAGCTCGGCGCGACGTTGGCCGCGCGCGACCTCACCGATCCCGGATTGTTCTCGCTCATCGAGGTGCTCGCCCCGACGGTCATCGACTACGCGCCTCCCGCGCTGGCGGCCGAGGTGGTGCCGCGACTGCTCAGTGGCGCGGAGATGTGGTGCCAGGGGTTCTCGGAGCCGGGTACGGGCAGCGATCTGGCGTCGCTCGCGTGCCGGGCGGTGCCCGACGGCGCGGCCGAGACCGCGACGACGTGGATCATCAACGGCCAGAAGGTATGGACGAGCCTGGCGCAGTACGCCGACCGGTGCGTGCTGCTCACGCGCACGGGAACGGCGGAGTCACGCCACCGCGGCATCACCGCGTTCTTCGTCGACATGAACACTCCCGGCATCTCGGTGGCACCGCTCGAGATGATCAATGGTGTGCACGAGTTCGCCGAGGTCTTCTTCGACGACGTCGCGGTGCCGGCCGGCCGGATGCTCGGCGAGTTGCACGGCGGATGGGCCGTGGCGATGAGCATCCTGCCCTACGAGCGGTCGTCGTGCTTCTGGCAGCGCATCGCGTACCTCTATCGCCGGCTCCAGATCCTCGTCGAAGCCGCACCCGCCGATGATCGCGCCGCCGAGATCGTGGGCGACGCGTTCGTGCAGCTCCATGCGCTGCGCGCGCGGTCGCGCCAGACCCAGCACCGGCTGGCCGGCGGCGCGACGCTCGGCGCCGAGACGTCGATCGACAAGGTCCTCGTCGCGACCGCGGAGCAGGCGACCTACGACGCGGTGCGGCGTCTCGTGCCCGGCTGCATCGAGACGGGTGACGACCTCGCGGCCGAGATGTGGCGGAGCGAGTACCTCTACTCGCGGGCGGCGACCATCTACGGCGGTACCGTCGAAGTGCAACGCAACATCATCGCCCGGCGGCTGCTCGACCTCGGTGGTGACGAATGATCGATCCGGTCGAGCGCGCGCTCCTCGCCGAGACCGTCGCTGCGGCGATCGCGGCCGCGGCCGAACAGCCCGCGGCCGCCGTCGACGGTGCGCTCGCGGAACTCGGCTGGCTCGAGATGCTCGCCGCGGAGCCCGCCGACGCGATCGCGATCGTGTTCGATGCACTGGGTTCCACGAACGCTCAGGCCACCGCGCTCGACGACGTGATCGTGCACGCGCTCGGCCTGCAGCCGCATCCCGGGCTCGCGGTGGTGTTCCCGCCGTTCGCCGCGTGGGATCCGCCCGGATCGGTCGGCAACGGCCGCGTGCAGGCCCGTGGGTTGGCGAGCGCGCGCGCGACCACTGCGTCCGAGCTGGTGGTTGTCGCCGCCACCGACCGCGAGCCGTGCGCCGTCGTCGTGCCGGCCGCGTCGGCGCGGATCACGACCGTCCGCGGTGTCGACCCCGCGGCCGAGCTCCGCGCCGTCGACGTCGACACCGGTATCGATACCGACGGGCCGGCCGCGCGCATCCCCGTTCCGTGGGACGGCGCCGTCGCACTGTCGCAGCGCGCGGTCGCGCACCAGATCGCCGGCGCGACGCGCGCCATGCTCGACCTGGCGCGACTTCACGCGCGGGAGCGCGTGCAGTTCGGCCGTCCCGTGGCGCGGTTCCAAGCCGTGCGCCACCGGCTGGCCGACGCGCTCGTCGCGATCGAGGCGCTCGACGCCACGCTGGCGGCGGCCGCCGATGCGCCCGAGCCCGAGACGGCCGCGCTCGCCAAGGCCGTGGCCGGGCGCACCGCCCGGACGGTCGCCGCCCACTGCCAGCAGGTGCTGGCCGGCATCGGCTTCACCACCGACCACCCGTTCCACCGCTACCTCGGGCGGACGATGCTGCTCGACGGGCTGTTCGGTGCGGCCGACGCCCTCGTGCTCGCCACCGGACGCCGGCTACTGGCCGAGCGCTCGGTACCCACGCTGATCGAGCTCTGACTCCGTCCGGTCCGTTGCGGCGGAAACGTCGCTCTCGTAAGGTGTGAACGCTGTAATCACCCCGCGCCCGGGAGCCGCGCCGTGACCGATTTCGACGCGATCGACTTCTTCCGCGACAACACACTCGTCGCCGACCCGTATCCGTACTTCGAGCACCTGTTCGATCAGTGCCCGGTGCAGCGCGAACCGCATCACGACGTGATGATGGTGACGGGCTACGAGGAGGCGATCGAGGTCTACCGCGATACGGCGGCGTTCTCGTCGTGCAACTCGGTCACCGGACCGTTCCCCGGGTTCCCGGTGCCCCTCGCCGGCGACGATGTCGGCGCCCTCATCGAGCAGCACCGCGACGAGCTGCCGTTCAGCGACCAGCTCCCGACGCTCGACCCGCCGGTACACACCGCGCACCGGGCCCTCCTGATGCGCTTGATCACACCGAAGCGCCTCAAGGAGAACGAGGAGTTCATGTGGCGCCTCGCCGACCGCCAGATCGACGAGTTCGTCGCCGATGGCCAGTGCGAATTCATTGGCGACTACGCGCAGCCGTTCGCGATGTTGGTCGTCGCCGACCTGCTCGGGGTGCCCGAGAGCGACCACGAGCTGTTCCGCGACCGCCTCGCGGGCGGACGGCGCCGCACGGGCACCGTCGGCGGCACCGGCGGGGACGGGCTGAAGCACAACCCGTTGGAGTTCCTCTACGAGCAGTTCGGCATGTACATCACCGAGCGGCGCCGGGAACACCGCGCCGACGTGATGACCGGTCTCGCGACGGCGACGTTCCCCGACGGCTCCGTGCCCGACGTGCTCGACGTGGCGCGCATCGCCGCGAACCTGTTCGCGGCCGGGCAGGAGACCACCGTGCGGCTGCTCGCCACCGCGCTGCAGCTGATCGGCGAGCGGCCCGATCTCCAGCAGCTGTTGCGCGACCAGCGCGACCGCGTCCCCAACTACGTCGAGGAGGCGCTGCGGATCGAGAGCCCGGTGAAGGGCGATTTCCGCCTGTCGCGCGTGCCGGTCACGATCGGCGGTGTCGAGATCCCCGCGGGAACGACGGTCATGGTCGTGAACGGCGCCGCGAACCGCGACCCCCGCCGCTTCGAGAACCCGACCGAGTTCGACGTCGATCGGGCCAACGCCCGCCAGCACATCGCGTTCGGGCACGGCATCCACACGTGTCCCGGCGCGCCGCTCGCCCGGGCCGAGGGACGCGTCAGCATCGAGCGGTTGCTCGACCGGATGCGCGACATCCGGATCTCCGAGGCGGCGCACGGCCCGGCCGGGGCGCGGCGCTACGAGTACGCCCCCACCTACATCCTGCGCGGCCTGCGCGCCCTGCACCTGGAGTTCGACCCGACCAGCTGACCGCGCGTCAGCACCGAGAGGCTGCCATGCCCGACGATCCGCAACGCATCGCCGACCTCGTCGAGCTGCACGCGTTGTGCGCGCGCTACATGTCGTACACGAGCCAGTTCGTCGAGGACCGCTGGCTCGACGTGTTCACACCCGACGCGGAGTACAACGCGTTCGGCACCGCGTACACGCTCGAGCGCTTCCCCGCGCTGCTCGCGGCCGCGCCGCGCGGGCAGTTCATCGGCAACATGCCCGTCGTCGAGATCGACGGCGACCGGGCCGCCGGCGTGCAGCACTTCGTGTTCATCGACCAACAGACGCACGCGATGCGCCTCGGCTGGTACCGCGACGAGTACCACCGCACGGCCGACGGCTGGCGCATTCACCGCCGCGCCACCACGTTCATGCGCAAGCACGGCGGCTTCGACTCCGGTCACCAGCACGACCCGCTCGCCGAGCCCGACGGACGATCCGCACCGTGACCGAGCTGCCGAAGATCATCAGCGTCGACGACCACGTCGTCGAGCCGCCACACCTGTGGCAGGAGCGGCTCCCCGCACGCCTGCGCGAGCGCGGCCCGCGCATCGAGCGGGCGCGCTGGGGCGACATCGTGCTGGGAGCGGGCGCCGCATACAAGCAGGAGATGTCCGACGACGGCCGCTGGGGCGACTACTGGGTCTACGAGGACCGCATGATCTACCTACACAAGCGACACGTCGCCATCCCGCTCGACGCCACCCCCGACGGCGATCTCACCCGCTTCGACCGCAGCAAGATGTTCATGGGCGCGATCACCTACGAGGAGATGCGGCCCGGGTGCTACGAGCCGAAGGCGCGCATCGACGACCTCGGGCGCGCGGGAGTCGACGGCTCGCTCGCGTTCCCCACTTTCCCGCGTTTCTGCGGCCAGACGTTCCTCGAGGGGAACGACCTCGAGCTCGGCCTCGAATGCGTCCGCGCGTACAACGACTGGATGATCGACGAGTGGTGCGCCGGATCCGACGGCCACCTGGTGCCCCTGTGCCTGATGCCGCTGTGGGACGTCGATCTCGCGGTCGCCGAGATCGGGCGCAACGCCGCGCGCGGTGCGCACGCGGTGTGCTTCAGCGAGATCCCGACCCATCTGAAGCTCCCGAGCATCCACACCGGCTACTGGGACCCGTTGTTCGCCGCGTGCCAGGACACGCGCACGACGTTGTGCATGCACATCGGCTCGTCGTCGAAGATGCCCGCGGCGTCGTCGGACGCGCCCGCGTCGACCGAGACGATGCTCGGCTTCTACAACTCGATGGCGTCGCTCGGCGACTATCTGTTCTCGGGAGTGCTCGTGCGGTTCCCGCAGCTCAAGCTCGCGTACTCCGAGGGGCAGATCGGCTGGATCCCGTACGCGCTCGAGCGGGCCGACAACGTCTGGGAGTACCACTCGAGCTGGACGAACGCCAAGGCGACGATTCCCGAGCGCCCGTCGAGCTACTACCGCGGGCGCGTCTTCGGGTGTTTCACGACCGACCGGCACGGCATCGCGTCCATCGGCGAGGTCGGCGAGGACAACATCTGCTTCGAGACCGACTACCCGCACACCGACACCACGTGGCCGTTCGTGCAGGAGGAGGCCGCGCGCGTCACCGCGTCGCTGACCGACGAGCAGCGCTACAAGGTGTTGCGCGGCAACGCGATCCGCATGCTCGAGCTCGACCGCGTCTGAGCAAGGGAAGCCGGCTACGGAGCCTTCGCCGCGATCGCGACGAGCGAGCGGCGGTCGTTCGGTTCCGCATGTTCGACGCGCACGTCGACGAATCCGTGGTCGCGGCAATGGCGCGCGAACGCGTCGGCCTGCTCGTCGGTCCATCCGTGACTCGCATGACCGGTTGCGCCCGGCCGAGTGCGGCGCTCGATCGCGACGAAGCGTCCGCCCGGCTGCAACACGCGCCGCATTTCGCGCGGCCCGTCGTCGAGGTCGCGCCAGTGGTGCACCGTCGCGATCGACCAGACGACCGTGGCGGAGTCGTCGGGAAGAGGCAGGGCCTCGGCCGCGCCGTCGACGTACCGCACGTTGCGGGCGCGTGTCAGCACGCGGGCGACGCGCAGCATGATCGGCGCCGGGTCGATGCCGGTCACCGACGCGGCGAGCCCGGACGCGTGACGAACCGCCGCTCCAGGACCGCACCCGATGTCGACGACCGCGTCCCCCGGGCCGACCGCACCGAGCCGGGCGGCGAAGCGCGCGTCGCCCTTGCGGCCGAAGACCATGCTGAGCGCGGCGATGAGTCCCATGAGCCCCGAGAAGCCCGGGTAGGAGCGGTGATGGTTCGGGATGACGGTGTCGTCGGTCACGCTCCGACGTTGACACTTGAACCCGAGTTGAAGTCAAGTAGCGCGATGGCGGAACCACTCCTGACGATCGGCGAGATGGCAGCCCGCGCCGGAGTCGCAACCTCGGCCGTGCGCTACTACGAACGCCGGGGCCTGCTCCCCGCCGACGCGCGCGAGTCGGGCCAGCGCCGGTACAAGCAGGAGACGCTGCGCCGGCTGGTGTTCATCGGCATGCTGCAGGACGCGGGACTCGGGCTCGACGACATCGACGGCATCCTTCACGCGTCCGGCGCCGCCGAATGGAAGGCGATCGGGACCCGGCGCCTGCACGCGCTCGACGAGCACATCGCGCAGCTCCAACGCGCCCGCGACGTTCTCGCCCTCGCCCTCTTGTGCCGCTACGACCATCCCGCGACCGAATGCCACATCATGGGTGCCGAGATCGACCGCCGCCTCGAACAGACCCAAACTGCGCAATGATCGCGCGCGGCGCGCTGGTCAGCGGCGCTTGGATCGGACATGATGCGCGGGCGCTGACGGGAAGGGGTTCGGTATGGCCGTCGAGATCGAGGACACGGACCGGGGCGAGCTCACCGACATGGATGCCGGCGGCGAGAGCACCGAAGCGCCCCGTTCCGGCGTCGTGGTACCGATCGTGCATACGTCGATCGACGCGGAGATCATGACCGAGATCGGCGGGCATCGCCTCGTGATCAGCATCGACAGCTTCGAGGTCGAGACTCCGCCGATCGAGCACTTCGTGTACTACGCGGGAGTCGCCGCACTCGTGGGCATCGGGTTGGTCGAGCTGCCGATTGCCGTCGCGCTGGGCATCGGTCACGCACTCATCGACATCACCCACCGGCCCGGCCTGAATGCGCTCGGCGAAGTGCTCGAGGAAGTCTGAACAGGCGGGAGGTGTGATGCAGGTCCGACGGGTGGTCACCGGGACGACAGCGGAACGCAAGTCGGTGTTCGCGAGCGACACGGCGGTCGACGCGATCACGCTGGAACTCTTGCCGGGGTACGAGTTCCACCGGCTGTGGGGCTCCGACGCGGTCGCGGCGTTGCCCGAGTCGGGTGCCGATCGTCCACCGATGCCGTACTTCCCGTCACCGGGTGGGTTCCGCTTCGGGCTGTTCACCGTGCCGCCCGACACCACCGTGCTCCCGGAGAACCTCGACCTCGAGGCGGCGCTCGCGGAGCTCGACGCATCGCTGCCGGGCATGGCCGCACACATGGAGCCCGAGAACCCCGGTATGCATACGACGCAGACGATCGACTTCGAATACGTCGTATCGGGCCGCGTGGTGTTGGAGCTCGACGACGGCGCGACGGTGGAGCTCGGCCCCGGCGACACCGTCGTGCAGAACGGCACCCGTCATGCGTGGCGGAACCCGTTCACCGAGCCGTGCCAGATGGTCGTCGTGCTCCTCGGCGCGACGCGCACCGAAAGCAGCTGACACGTCCCTCTCCCTCGCCGACCAGCTGCGGGTTGCGGTCTCGACGCGCGATCTCGAAGCGTTCGGCGCGCTGCTGAGCGACGACGTTCGTTGGGGCGACGACGATCACCCGCGCAAGTGCCGCGGCCGGAACGACGTGCTGAACACCTTCGCCTCACTTATGGCGGAGGGTGTCGAAGGCGATGTGACCGAGATGACGGTCGGCAGCAGCGGGATCGCGTGCCGCCTCCACGTCCGGTGGCCCGACCCGGCCGACAAGGGCCGCGGCGTCGACTTCTTCCACGTGTACATGGTGCGAGACGGGCGCGTGTCCGAGATACGCCGATACGATGACCGCGCGTCGGCCCTCGCGGCGGTGAACACACCGCCGTCCGACTGAGCGTGCGGGTGGACGCCTCAACCGTTTCGGAAGGTGCGCTCGCTACGCCTGGGCGATGACTTCGCACACGTCGACACTGAGGAAGATTGCCGGTGCCTCGGGCATATCGCGCAGCGTGTTGAACGTCGCCTCCGCTGCTCGCGCGTTGTCCTCGGAGTCGAAGAGCCAGAAGG
>DATMUX010000677.1:0-3169 GCA_035563695.1 Acidimicrobiia bacterium | reverse complement strand
CAGTAGCCCTTCCCGGTGGGCGTCCGCGCCGCGGCGACGATCGGAGCCGACAGGTGCACACTTGCCAGATCTCCGTGGAACGTCGCGGCGCCGAACGTGCGCACGCGGCCGTCTGCGGTCACGACCCAATAGCCGTTGCCCTTCGTGCCGCGATTGACGAGGGTCGCCGAACCCAACACGGCGGCGCCGCGCGGATTCACCAGACCTGCACCGAAACACACTCGCGGGTTCGCGTGACAGGGATCGAAGGGGTTCGGCGCGCCGATGCCGTTTGCGCTCCCGAGGAGAGCCTGCCGCAACGCCGACGCGGTGATGCGCGGATTCTCGGCGACGACGAGCGCGGCCGCCGCCGACACGTACGGCGTGGCCATCGAAGTGCCGCTCATCAGCGCGTACTGGGAACGACCGGTGCCGTACGTCGACCAGATGAGATCGCCCGGTGCTGCGATGTCGATGTACGACCCGGTGTTCGAGTACGGCGCACGCCGCAGCGAGCTGTCGACCGCGCCCACCGCGATCGCCTCGGGATAGGCGGCGGGGTACGTCGGTTGGTTTCCCGACCCGTAGGAGTTGCCGCCGGCGGCGACCGTCACGACTTGCTTCGTGAGCGCGTATTGCATGGCCTGCTGCATGCCGGGCGACTCGCCGCCGCCCAGGCTCAGGTTGATCACGCGCGCCCCGTGATCCGCCGCCCAGATGATGCCCGTGGCGACGTCGGCCGATGATCCACTTCCCGAGGCGTCGAGCACGCGCACCGGCATGATCTTGGCTCCGGGTGCGGCGCCCGCGATCCCGAGGCCGTTGTTGGCGTGCGCGGCGATGATGCCCGCGACGTGGGTCCCGTGGCCGGCCGGATCCACCATTCCCGTACGGCCCGGGTCGTACTGCGGCCAGTCGGCCGCCAGGTCGGTTCCGGGCACGACCGAACCCGCGAGGTCCTCGTGGTCGCCGCGAACGCCCGTGTCGATGACCGCAACGGTGACGCCCGCGCCCGTCGTCGCGGGCCACACGGACTCGTAGTCGACGGCGTTGAGCGCCCACTGCTGCGGACGAAGCGGGTCATTCGTCCACAACGCGCGCACCGGCTGGTCCTCTTCGATCGACAGGACCGTGTCGGCCGGCGCCCGGCCCAGCCGGGCATCCAGCTGGCTCGTCGCGACCGCGATGGCGGCTTCGACGCCCCGCACGACGTGCAGGTCGCCGCGGACGTCGCGCGTGACCGCCCAGAGGTGCCGCGTGGCCGGGTCGGCCCCGGCCGGCGTGCTCAGGCCCGAGCCGACGAGGGCTCCGACGACGGCCAGAACCACGGCGACCACGATCCGCGCGCGTGCCCGCCCGAGGGCACCCGAAAACCTGCCTCCCCAACGCATGCAGTGGCCATCGGCACACTGTGTGGCTCACTCAAGATCGAATGCTGCAGAGAGCGTTCGGCTCTCGGTCAAGAATCCAGCACGCGGGGCGGTCGCCCGCCCCGGGCTGCGGCGCTGATCAGCGCAGGAGCGACACCACGAGCCCGGCCTGGCCCAGGTGGTACGTCACCATGATGGCGACCGGGGCCCAGCGGAACGGGCGCACGAACCGGTCCCAAGCGATCATCGAGTCCGACCACACGAACAGCGCCGCACCCACCGCCGCCCACGGGTTCCGGGTCGCAATGGCGCTCGCGAGCATGAGCGAGATCACGACCATGTAGGCCACCACCGGCGGCCGCAACTCGCGCTGCCGGGCGAGCGCGCCCAGGATCCGCCGGGCGAGCGGGAGCACGACCGCGGCCACCGCGACGCCCGACACCGCGAACGCCGCGAGCGCGGGGCCGTGGGTCCAGAACCCCGCGACGTAGCACAGGTGACCGAGCAGGAACGCGGCCAGCCCTCCGACGAAGAGGTCGCGCGGCACCATGAGCAGCACGTCGCCGGCGAGGCAGAACACGAGCGCGACGACGAACCAGGCGCGCCGGGTGTGCGCGTCGGCGGCGGGATCGAGCACACACGCCGCGATGACGAGCGCAACGAGCGTCGCGGGCTTGCAGACGTACTCGAGCGTCCGTTGCCCGCGCGCCTTGGCCAGCCAATCGCCGACTGCGAAGATCCCGGCAACGGCGAACGCGATGGCGGTCGCGGTATTCACGGTGCCAGCCGCTCCGTTCGCCACGATCCACTCGCGTCGCGGCGGTAGCGCACGCGGTCGTGGAGACGATCAGGACGGCCTTGCCAGAACTCCGCCTCGGTGACACCGACGGCGTACCCGCCCCAGAACGACGGGAGCGGCGGGTTCTCGCCGGCGAAGCGCGCTTCCATCGCCGCGAGGCGCGCCTGCAAGGCATCCGCCGTCACGACCCGGCTCTGGTGCGACGCCCAGGCGGCGATCCGGTGGCCCCGAGGCCGGGTCGCCCAGTATGCCGCGGCATCCGCATCGGCGACGCGGGTGACCGGGCCCGTCACGCGCACCTGGCGCTCCTGCTCACGCCAATGGAACACGAGCGCCGCCCGCGGGTTCGCGCGCAGCTCGATCGCCTTGACGCTCTCGAGGTTCGTGTAGAACACGAAGCCGCGCTCGTCGAGGCCGCGCAGGAGCACCGTCCGGGCCGAGACGTCACCCTCGGATCCGGAGGTCGCGAGCGTCATGGCATCCGGCTGGCGCACCCCGGCCGCGGCCGCCTCGTCGTACCACCGGCGGAACTGGGCGATCGGCTCCGGCGCGACCGACTCGGGAGAGAGCGACACAGACCGCAACGGTGTCAGACCCGCGCCGGCCGTGCCACACTGGAGGTATGGGATTCCATCATCTTGCGATCGCCACCCGTGATCTCGACGCCACGCACCGGTTCTATACCGAAGCCATGGGCTTCACGCTCGTGCACGTCGACACGATCCCGTTCCTACAGGACGGGTGGGCCCGTCACCTCTTCTACGACACGGGCGACGGCGAGATGTTCGCGATCTGGGACCTGCACCACGACGAGCTCGCCGACTTCGATCCGGCGATCTCGACCGGGCTCGGCCTGCCGAACTTCGTCAACCACATCGCGTTCGACTCGACCCTCGACGACCTCGAGGTCCGCAAGGAGAGGTGGCTGGCCCACGGCCACGACGTCGTGCGCATCGATCACGGCTGGTGCACATCGATCTACGCCGACGACCCGAACGGCATCATGGTCGAGTTCTGCGCG
>DATMUX010000676.1:0-2558 GCA_035563695.1 Acidimicrobiia bacterium | reverse complement strand
TGCAGGTCCGGCCCGTTCGATACCGCCACGTGAAAACGCGGGCATCCCCGGGCCGGTGGCGCGGTGGGCTCCCCTCCGCGACCGCACACCGTAGGTGCCCGCTCCCACAGCGTCAAAGGAGGCGCCGGGGTACCGTCGGGGCATGGACCGGACCGCCCTCGCCCGCCGCATCCATGCGGCCTCCCATCTCACCGGCACGTTCACGCTGCGGTCGGGCGCCGTCAGCCACGAGTACTTCGACAAGTACCGCTTCGAGTCCGACCCGGAGCTGCTGCGGGCCATCGCCGAGGCCTGCGCTCCGCTCGTCCCGGAGGGGTCCGACGGCCTCGCGGGGCTCGAGCTGGGCGGCGTTCCCCTCGCCACGATGGTCTCGCAGGTCACCGGGCTGCCCGCGTTCTTCGTGCGCAAGCAGGCGAAGACCTACGGGACGTGTCAGCTCGCCGAGGGCGGCGAGATCGACGGCTTGCGGCTGTGCGTCATCGAGGACGTCGTCACGTCGGGCGGCGCGGTGCTCGACGCGGCGGCCGAGCTGCGAGCCCGGGGCGCGGTCCTCGACATCGTCGTGTGCGTCATCGACCGGGAGTCCGGGGGCGCCGAGAAGCTCGCGGTCGAAGGGCTCGAGCTGCGGGCGCTCTGCACGATGACCGAGCTCACCGCCGCGGCGAAAGGCTGACGCCGCACTTCACGAGGATCGCGCGCGCCAGAGCGACCTCGCGTGACGTCGGGCTCGAATGCGACCCGAGCTCGTTGAGATCGAACCGGTTCTCCATCGCGTCGGTGACACAGCGTGCCTGCTCCGGCGTCGCACCGGCGCGCTCGAGCTCCCGTTGTACCTTCGACGCGTCGTAACCGGGCGCCGCGCACCCGCCGAGTGCGGCCGCGGCGACGACCGCCGCCGCGACCGTGACCGTGACCGTGACGACTGTGGCGCGGGATCGGCGAGGTCGCACCGTGCGAGCGTACGCGGTAGCTTCGGCGGCGAACCGAACGAGCAGCGAAGCCGGTGCGAACCCGGCGCTGTCCCGCAACTGTGATGCCGCCCGCTGCGATGGGGACCTCCCTCGGGGCCGGCGGCGAGCCAGGTCGCCTGCCCTTCGGAGACGGTTACAGCTCTCGCGGAAGAGCTGCTCGTCGCGGCAGGCCTCCTGCTCCGGCGAAATGATCCCCGGCCGGAAGGAGTCCGCCATGTCGACCCGTTCCCCTCGTGCCCGACTCGCCGCGGCCGTCGCGCCCGCGTTGGCGCTCGCGCTCGCGGCCGGCGCGTGCGGCAGCTCGGCGGCGCACACGTCGTCCTCGGCGACGACCGCGCCGCCCGACCGGCCGGCGCGCATCGTGTCGCTGTCGCCCACGGCCACCGAGATGCTCTACGCGATCGGCGCGGGCCCCCAGGTCAAGGCCGTCGACGACCAGTCGGACTACCCGCCGAACGCGCCGCGCACGAAGCTCTCGGGGATGGAGCCGAACGTGGAGGCGATCGCCAACGAGCAACCCGACCTCGTCGTCGTCGCCGACAACACGGCCGTGCCGCAGCTGAAGAAGCTCGGCATCAACGTGCTGGTCGAACCCGCGGCCACGACCCTCGCCGACACGTACGCCCAGATCGACCAGCTCGGCCGCGCTACCGGTCGCGCGCCGGAAGCCCGCGCGCTCGTCGCGCACATGCAACAGCAGATCGCCGCGATCCGGGCCGCGGCCGGCACCCCGCCGAAGCCGCTCACCTACTACTACGAGCTCGACAACACGTACTACACGGCGACGTCCAAGACGTTCATCGGCGCGCTGTTGTCTCTGATCGGGCTCCGCGACATCGCCGACGCGGCCGACAAGCAGGGGTCCGGGTACCCGCAGCTGTCGTCGGAGTACATCGTCGCTCGCAATCCCGATCTGGTGCTCCTCGCCGACACGAAGTGCTGCCACCAGAACGAGCAGACGGTCGCGGCACGGCCCGGGTGGAACTCCCTGAACGCGGTGCGTATGCACGACGTGGTGCTGCTCGACGACGACATCGCGTCGCGCTGGGGTCCGCGCGTCGTCGATCTCCTGCGCCAGGTCGCCTCCGCCACACAACCGGCAATGGCCGCGCCGTGACGAGCGCCGCGACGACCGCCGGCGGCTTCACCCCGGGCGTCGACCCCGGTGTCGATGCGTACGCCGGGCCGAGCCGGCTGCGGCCCGCATGGCTCGCGGTCGGCATCGCGACCATGGCCGTCGCGGCGGTGCTCGGGCTCGCGATCGGACCCGTCGCGATCAACCCGGCGCGCTCCCTGCTCGAGGTATTGCATCACTTCCCGCTCCTGCACGTGCACTCGGGACTGACCCTGCAGCAGTCCGGCATCGTGTGGGAGCTGCGGCTCCCGCGCGTCGTGCTCGCGCTCCTCGTCGGCGGCATGCTCTCGACCGCGGGCGCCACGTATCAAGGAGTGTTCCGCAACCCGCTCGCCGATCCCTACCTGCTCGGTGCGGCCGCGGGCGCGGGCCTGGCCGTGACGCTCGTGATCGTCGCCGGCCATCAGCCCACGGGTGGCCTGCTCGACCCCATGCCCATCGCCGCGTTCGCC